>CAIVDK010000153.1 GCA_903904655.1 uncultured delta proteobacterium
GGACAAATTAAAGGATGAAAAAAAACAAAACTGAATTTCGAGTCATAAAACATAAATACATCTTGACACAACCGGTCAAATCAAATATTAGCCACTACAACTATAACTTAATGGACGCCGGTATGCATAATTTTTTCATAAGCAAATCCTCACCTTACTATATCTATATGTACTGATGCCTGCTTGCCAAGCTCGATCAGGTAAGCAGGCTTTGTCCGAAATCAACAGCAAAAATTGTACGACAATCATTATTAACAATAACTTTAGTCAATTTGTGTTTATTGAAAACAAAAAAAGTTGAGAGGGAGTAGGTCAAGTGAAAAAAGGGATTTTTTCTTTTACAGTATCATTTTTGGTTGCAACATTATTTTTAGTTTTTTGGTGTAGTTCCAGCGTGCTGGCACAGACCACCCTGACGTACAGCATCTTTTTCCCGGCCACACACGCTCAGGCAAAAGCCGGTGAAAGCTGGGCCAAGGAAATCGAAAAACGCACCGGCGGCAAAATTAAAATTAACATCTTTGCCAGCGGATCGTTAACGCCGGCCGATCAATGTTATGACGGCGTGGTTAAGGGAATTTCCGATATCGGCATGTCTTTGTTCGCTTATACCCGCGGCCGCTTCCCGCTTTTGGAAGCCTTGGATCTGCCGATGGGTTACCCGAGCGGCATGGTTGCCACACTCGTCGCCAATGACTTTGTTAAAAAGATGAATCTGAAAGAACTTTCCGAGGTCAAGGTTCTTTATCTACACGCTCACGGCCCCGGCCTGCTGCACACCCAGAAGCCGGTCAATAACATGGCTGACCTCAAGGGAATGAAAATCAGGTCAACGGGTCTCAGCGCAAAAATCGTCGAGAATCTGGGCGGCGTTTCCGTAGCCATGCCGCAGGGCGGAACTTATGAAGCGCTGCAAAAAGGCGTTGTGCAAGGCACGCTGGCCCCGATGGAAACATTGAAAGGCTGGAAGCAGGCACAGGTTGTCAAATCCACAACCGACTGCACCAATATCGGCTATACCACCGCCATGTTTGTCGTCATGAACAAGAAAAAATGGGATGCTCTGCCTAAAGACGTGCAGAAAGTTTTCGATGACGTGAGCCATGAATGGATCGCTGTCGCGGGCAAGGCCTGGGATGACGCGGATGTCGAAGGATATAAATATTCCGCGGAGCTGAGCAATAAAATGATTAAATTGTCCGACGCGGAAGAAGCCAAGTGGGAATCGGCCGTAAAACCGGTTGTCGACGACTATATTAAGAATACGGAAAGTAGGGGTCTGCCCGGCAAACAGGCCGTTGCTGAAGTCAAGACCTTAATCAAGAAATACTCTAAAACTAAAAATTAGCTCTTTGGCTGTTTATGCTCAGTCCGATAAAATATCTTACACGCGCAGGCAATGGTTTCAACGTCCTTGCCTGCACTGCTGTTATCGCCATGATGCTTCTCTCCGCGGCGGATGTCGTTCTTCGTTTATTCGGCAAGCCTATTCCAGGGACTTACGAGTTGATTGGCTTTCTGGGGACGATTATCGTCTCGTTCGCCCTTGGTTTTACATCGATGGAAAAAGGACACATTGCCGTTGAGATCCTGGTGGAAAAATTACCACAACGCGCCCAATTCGCCATCGAAGCCTTCACTAATTTTGTCAGTTTCCTGGTTTTTGGACTGATTGCTTATCAGGCCTTCATCTACGCGCTGGATATTAAAAAAAGCGGCGAGGTATCTTTAACGCTCCAGTTGCCGATCTATCCTTTCATCTTCGGCATGGCTTTGGGCTTTACTCTCCTGTGCCTCTTACTCATCGCTGACTTCATTAAATCACTGCAAAGGACTGTTTCCAAATGACCCCTACGCTGATCGGCATAATTGGATTCGCCGTTCTGATCATCTTAATGTTTCTTCGGATGCCTGTCGGTTTTGTGATGGCCATTGTCGGCTACCTTGGATTTGGCTATGTTGTTTCCTGGGGTGCCGCGTCCAATCTGATGATTCGCGACTTTTATTCCACATTCAGTTCGTATAATTTAACCGTTATCCCTTTATTTGTTTTGATGGGTCAAATCGCTTTCCATTCTGGAATCAGCGGCAGACTTTTCCACGCCGCCCATAAATTTTTCGGCCATCTGCCGGGAGGTCTGGCGATTGCCACGATCGGCGCCTGCGCCGGTTTTTCCGCCGTCTGCGGTTCCACCAGCGCGACCGCCGCCACCATGGCTTCCGTGGCGCTTCCGGAAATGAAAAAATACAAGTATGATCCGGCGCTGGCCACAGGCGTAGTGGCGGCCGGCGGCAGTCTGGGAATTCTTATTCCACCGAGTACCATCTTCATCATTTACGGTATTATGACCGAGCAATCCATCGGCGAGCTTTTTATGGCGGGTGTTATACCGGGAATATTGCTTTCCTGCTTCTTCGTTCTTTCCATATTAATCTGGACATACTTCCGCCCAGAAATCGGTCCACGAGGGCCCAAAACGACCTGGGCGGAAAAATTCAAATCTTTATCCGGCCTCATTGAAACGCTATTACTTTTCGTGTTGGTTATGGGCGGTCTTTTTGCCGGGTTTTTTACGCCGACGGAAGCGGCGGGAGTGGGAGCTTTAGGTACGATCATTATCGCACTGATCGGACGTAATTTAACCTGGAAAGGGTTTAAAAACGCTCTTTATGACACGACTCGTATTTCCTGTATGATCTTTGTTGTGGTCGCGGGCGCCACAGTCTTTGGACATTTTCTGGCCGTCACTCGCATTCCCGCCGATATCGGAACTTTTGTGGCCGGACTGCAATTCCATCCGATGATCATTATGGGCTTCATCATCTTAATTTATTTATTGCTCGGCTGTCTGATGGATTCGCTGGCCATGATCATGCTGACCATTCCCATTTTTTATCCGGTCATTCTCAACCTGGGGTTTGATCCCATCTGGTTTGGGGTCATCATAGTGGTCGTTGCGGAAATGGGTGTCATAACCCCGCCAGTCGGTATTAACGCCTACGTCGTAGCGGGAGTTGCCCGAGATGTGCCACTGCACGTTGTTTTCAAAGGATCGCTCCACATGCTTTATGCCATGATCGCGCTGGCGGTTCTCTTAATTATCTTCCCCCAAATTGCCTTGTTCCTGCCGCAGATGCTGAGATAAAGGCTCATAGTTCATAGCTCGTGGGTTATAGCTAAAGGACAAAGGATAAAAAAACATAACAAAAAAGCCCCGTCTCTCCGACGGGGCTTTTTATGTTTGGATCAGTAAAATGATTTAAGCGAATTCACCGGGTGGAATCACGGTTTTGCCCGCCTTTTCCTTTGCTGCAATCAGGCGATTTCTGAGCATCTCCATGGAAGCGTAAAATTCAGCGGGAATGTTTTCTTCTTCGCTATAAGCTTTCTCCACACGGGCCAGTTTTTCCAGAAATTTTTCCACTCGAATGGAGAATTGTCTATCATAATCCTCGCGTGTATATTTCTTTCCAAAAATCTGTATAAACAGTTTAGCGATATCCTCGTATTTCGGTACATGGCCGATGGGTGTTTCAATCGCGCTATATTCGCCGTGTACCCGTCCTTCCATCCACATGAGCCAGACTTTTTTATCCACCTTCTCGTTCAAAAACTTGCCGTTCTCTTTCAGAAAATAATTGGTGGAAAAGACCAGCGGCTTACTGCTTAATCTTTCACCAAATTTGAGGTGATTGCCCAGATAGGTCCCCAGCGGAACGACCAGAAAATCGAGGTTGGCCATGGGTGAGAGCTCTCGCACGCCTACTGCGCCGATGGTTGCGGCAGTCGTTTCCGATTCCAGCGACGCCCCGATAAACATGCCGTGCGCCCAGTCAAAGCTCTGATAAACCGGAACGGATGTATCAGAATCGCGTCCGCCGTAAATAATGCCGCTAATGGGAACACCTTCGGGATCGTAGAGTTTGGGATCGACATTCTTCAATTCGCTGAGCCGGATGGTATAGCGGGCGTTTTTGTGCGCCAGTAAAATTTCATTGCCTTTGTCATCTTTCTTATCTTTTTTCCAAGCGCCTGAGAAGTTGTAACCCTCTTCCGGCAGAACCTGACCCATTCCCAGCCAGTAAGGCTTGTCGTCCTTCACCAGCACATTGGAGAAGATCAGCTCGCGCGGCGTGGTAAGCGCTTCATAAATGACCGGATCATCAATGGGATTGACGTCCTCGATAATGCCAAAGATTCCCTGTTCGATATTGACCGCATACGCCTTGCCGTCATCGCCATGCCGGATATACGCGATGTCATCGCCGACAATTTGCTGGCCAGGAACCATAGCGGTGGATGTTTTACCGCAGGCGCTGGGAAATGCGCCGGTAAAGTAAGTCACCCTGCCCTTATTTTCCGGTTTTATACCCATGATAAACATATGCTCGGTCAGCCAATCTTCCTTATTGGCTTTGTGAATAGCCAACCTGAGCGCCAGTTTCTTCAAACCGACGCTGTTTCCCGCATATTGATTATTGACGGTCATCACCCTCTTGCCCAGAACATCAATAAAAATTCTTCGATCTTTGATATTTTTGGTGTTGTTTTTTTCATCGAGTTGGCCTGCGGAATGGACCAGATAAAAGAAATCATCCGAACCTTTCAGCGCCTTGAAGTATTCGTATCCGACCCGATAGAGCAAATCTTCACTGTGGGAAACATACGCGGAATCAGTAATTTGCAATGCGGCAATGGAGAAACGTGAATTGAGCGGCCCCAGGCAGAAGAACCGGACAAAACATTCTTTGTCCTTCATGATGCCGTCCATAATGCCATAAACTTCTTTAAGGCCTTCCTCACGGTCTTTGACATCAATAATCTTGGAAACCTTCATATCGGGCGTCACCAGCAGACAGGTATTTTTTTTATCGCGTCCCTGGTCGTAAAAGCTATCGAAATGCACAGTGTGCCCCGGCATGGCCAGCCGCTTTTCCTCTCCCAGATCCAGCGACTGCTGACGGATGTAACCAATATCAGGAAAGCTGTCGGTAATCACGGATACTTTGGCCGGTTTGCATAAATTCACATACTCCTCAACAATTCTTTCCACATTGGGATTATTGAGGACTTTGATCTTCAGACGATTCTCATCACTTAAAATTTTCTTATCGATGTTCAACTGGCGCTCCCCCTGTTTCACTTTATTCTTATCTCTTGTTCTATATGTAATGCTCAGGCTATCACTTTTTTTGTTGTACGTTAGTGAGATTAGGATTGGAAATTTTACCGCTGGCCTCCTGAATACTAAGGTAACCGAATTGAAAAACCCATTTACGGTGGTGACTTTAAAGGACAACAATATAAAAATCAATAAATATTTGCTTGCCTCACGGTCAGCATTTAGAACTTGGCCTCGCTCTCCACATCGTCCATCGTTGTGAAGAGCACGGACGTTTTATGCCTAGCGCTTTTGGGGAACAATTTCGACCCAATAATCATCCGGATCATTGATGAAATAAATACCCATCGCCTTGTTTTCAAAGCAAATACAGCCCATGTTTTCATGCAGAGCGTGTGCGGCGGTAAAGTCGTCCACCTTGAACGCCAGATGAAATTCATTATCACCGAGATTGTAAGGTTCTTTGCGATCTTTCATCCAGGTCAGCTCCAACTGATGGGGCATCTGGCCGTCACCTAAAAAAGCCAGAATAAAACTGCCGTCCGGCGCTTCACGCCTGCGGACTTCGGTCAGTTGAAGTGCCTCCTTGTAAAAGGCCAGACTTTTTTCCAGATTCAATACATTGAAATTGTTATGAGCAAATGTAAATTGCATGGGACCGGTTCCTTTCCTTGTTTGTTTATTTTTTCTTCAGTATATCTAAACCGAACACTTTACTCATCATATTGTCAAGCATGTCTGCCGGCAGTTTTGTCAAAAGCGGCAGGCGCACAGATTCGTTGCCGATGCGGATAAGTTTGGGAATCTTCGTCCGGGAAAGTTTATCGACCAGCCTTTTGGAAAATTCTTCCGCTGACGTCGGATTTTTCTGTGAAGCGGCAGCCCTCGCCTTGATGTAACCGGCAATAGGAGCATAAACAGATTTATCATATTGCCCGATTTTTCGCGCGGCGGCATCCCCGAAACTGGATTTAATTGCACCGGGTTGCACGGTGATAACCGAAATACCGAAAGGCGCAAGCTCCATCCGCAAGGAATCGGAAAGCAGATTGACCGCGGCTTTAGTCCCGCAATAAGCTCCGGCAAAAGGTGTGGCGCAAACCCCTGAAACACTTGCAATATTAACAATAACTCCTGAATGCTGTTTGATCATATGCGGGGCACAGGCTTTGGTCAGCGCGATAAGTCCGATGACATTGGTTTCAAACTGAAGCCTCAAGTCGTCCATGGACAAATCAATGACCGGTCCCATCAGCGCATAACCGGCGTTGTTGACCAGCACATCAATCTTCCCGGCTTTGGCCATCACCTCCCCCACGCAGGTGTCAATGGATTCTTGGTCGGTCACATCAAGAGCGGCGATGTCCATCCCTTCCTTTTTGAGATTTTCAATGACCGATAACTTTCGCGCCGTGGCAAACACCTTGCACCCGCGCGACGCGAACTCGCGGGTCAGCGCCAGCCCGATGCCTGAAGAACATCCCGAAATCAACACCACTGAATTTTTGTCCATGATTATTTTCCCCTCCCCTCGTCATTGCGAGCAGACCCTTGGTCTGCGTGGCAATCCAGTTTTGCTTTATTTGTCTTGCGGATAACCGACCGCCTGTACCAGAATAATCTTCTGCTTGTCGCGAAGCTTCATGTCTTTGGAAAGAGCTTCCTTATCCACCATGCCGCGAACCACTGTAGCCAGTCCCTCCGATGCGCAATACAGATAAACGTTCTGGGCAATGAAACCGGTATCCGCCGACGAATAGAGTTTTTTATCCTCATCGTTTACGAGAAAGCTCATTTTTTCATAGTCAGCCACATAGATTAATTGCAGCGGCGCACCGGCAACCGAGCTTCGCGAAGGCTGAAGCAGTTGCGTTGTGTTTTTGCGCAGGTCGCTTTTCAGCACAGGTTCGAGTCTATGGGCTTTTACGTTATAAACATATAGGCCTTCTTCCATGGCAACATAGACATCGACTTCCTGCCAGTTGACGGCGGACGGCGCTGTACGTTTACCACTGTCCGGTCGATTAATCCCACAGGCAGCCCACAGCAGATTGGAAAGCACTTCAACCGGCAGCTTTTTCGTGCTGAACGACCGGTCTGTCTTGCGATCCTTCAGACACTGCATCAGCGGCTTCCCGCCCTTCATATCCGGCGGTGGAAGCTTAATCGGACTCAGGTCAGCGGCAATGGATGTGGAAACAAAGCAGAATAACACGGCAAAACTTAGAAATATTTTTTTCAGCATCATGACCTCC
>CAIVDK010000154.1 GCA_903904655.1 uncultured delta proteobacterium
TCGCCGATTCGTCGGATAATCTGTTCGTCTATTACACCGGCGATGGTTACTTCAACAAGCCCAAGGGCCTCTACCGCTATGGCGCCGACGGCAAGAACCGGGGGCCTCTCTTGCGCGGCGAATTGGGGATCTTTCAGCCCAAGCAAAAAGACCTGGAAAAGAGAATCGCTGAAGACCGTGCTGGCGCACATGATTATTTCGATCTGGCCGACATCCGGATCCGGCGAAAGAAGCTCTCTCAAGAAACGATTCGCCTGCTCGAAAAGTCCCTTGAGTTGAAGCCCGATCTCTGGATCGCCTTGGCCTACCTGGGATTGTCCCTGAAGGAGCTGGGAGAGATCGAGCGGGCCGTCGCTTGCATGGAAAAGGCCATGGAGCACATCGATTGCGGCGTCATGGCCACCGCGTTGATCGAATTCTATTATCGGAAAAGCAACAAAGAGAAGGTCTGGCGCTACTTTAAAGTGATGGAGGCTGGGGAAGACGATTTTGATATTGAATTTTACAGCTCTGAGCTGACCAATGATCAAATCGAACAGTTATTGGGTTCGCTGGTGAAGCGCAACAAGAGCAATAACCTGGTGAGCAGTTAAAATGACTATGCAACCGGCAGCAGAATACAAACCCCACGAACGCCCCTGGCGGGATTGGGCGGTGGACCGGAATCTTGAAGACCATTGGCTTGAACGGCTGAATGATCTGGAAACGCTCAGTCTCGTCAGCGTCTGTGAAGGGCATCTTGATGTCCAGCCGAACTCGGTCAAGAGTAGACCCTGTATCATCCTGAGGCCGAAAAAAAATTATATGAGGCCTCTTACCGTCGGCTGGTATGACTTGAAAGTAGCGCTGGCCGCTGAAATTGAGAGAATCTGGCCGGATGATGAATCGATCGTTGAGTTTGAAATCCAGCACCGGCTTGTCAAAAATGGTGATCATCCGGCCGATATCGAAGACATCATTATCAGGATTACATCTGAACGCAAAAGAGACATAATGATTTTAACGGAATGGCTCGCCTTTTGGTTCCAGCTTTCGCTAATCAGAATTCGAGTTTTCGACCGGTTCATGAAAACCCTGATCGTCATCAAGGGAGAGCAAGGATAAAACAATGAAAGACAGACCAATAACGCATTTCTATCAGCAGATGCTGTTTTTGCGCTGGGCCGCCTACAACCGGCGATTGTTTTCCCATCCGCCCTACTTGCTGCGGCAGGGGAAGGGCTCCTTTGTCATAGGTTTTAGGGGCGTCAGCAAGCACATTACCTGTTGTTTTACCAAGACCGGTGACATCATGATCTGCGCGGACTACCGGAATACTAATTTTGATATCATATGTGAATTTGACCTTTTTGAAGAACGGACGCCGGAAGGGCGCTGGCTGTGCAGTCTGTGCCGCGACCACCCCAATCCGGACAAGATCGAACCCTTGATCAAATATGAAGATCACAAGGAATTATGGATCGAACATTCCTTTGCACCTCTGGCGGCCTGGACTCGGGAATCCTTCACAAGAAACGCCGTTCTTTGCCTGTACCGCTCTGGGGGCATGACATGGGCTGCAATTGAGCAGGGACCGAACCTGAAGAAAAACACGGAAAGCCGTAACTTATTCAAGAAATTTCCCGTTTTGACGACGAGGTAGGGAAATGGGAATTTGGAAAGGTATTCAACAATGATCCTGTTCCTGCTGGCCTTGCTCTTTATAATTCTGAATATTCTGGATATAACCGCCACCAGAAAGGTTTTGAGGAACGGCGGCTATGAAGCCAATCCCATTGCCAAGCTATTGATGAAATTCCATTTGTTTATCCCGGTCAAGATTATCATGGTTCTGGTGATTCTCCTGATCATGATCATGGCGGAGGAAGGGATAGGGATAAAGACCGGGCTTATCTGTTGTGGAATCTACGGTTTTATTGTATGGAATAATTTCCGAACTATCAGGTTACAGTCTCAAGATTAAATGGGAGGGCACATGAATCGTCACAGATGTCTGGTCTTGAAAGTTCTCGCCTTTGTCGCCGTCATCTTGTTCACGGCGTTATCGCCCGCCGCTTTTGCTGGACCCGCCGATCAACCCATGCCCTATACCGTTGAGCCGACACGACAGGTCCGTGAGACCTGTAATCTGGATTCCATCTGTAATGATTGGGCAATGCATGACCTAAAGAACGCCTATGCGGCGGCCATCGCCTCTTCCCTCGATGATCCCAACGTCAAGGTTACTGCTGAACTGCTGACCCAAAACGGCCACAAACCGACCGATTGAGTGCGACTCAAAATAATCAACGGGGCCATAGCATCCTTGACATTGACCACATCCCATGAACCGGGCAAGTCTGCTTTCGAAATCGACGCCCTTGGCAACATATCTCAACGATGACAATTTAAACATGGAGAGCCCAAGAGTCGCCATGGAATAAATTCAATTCTTAAGAAAGGAGGAAAATCATGAGTGAAAATTCACAGAAACAAAAAGAATATCAAGAACAGGCGAAAGCTATGGAAGAGTGGAATCGTATTAACCAAGCGACAAGCGACAGCACAAAACATGACTGGAGAACTACGCCAATCGTAAACAAACTTTTAAATACAAATGAAGAAAAAAGGAAATAAAATGGGCTAACCAAATGCGACACTATGGTATCGAAAGGATTATACAATGGGAATGTTTAAAAACCAAAGCTACGATAGAAAAGGTTATGGAGGTCCGATTCCGCGAAGGTGTAGACAGTGCAACACTGTAATTAGTGACACTGCTAAATATTGCCCTCAATGTGGAGCGCCACAAGTCTGCGCACAATGTGGGGGAAATCTTTCAGCGCATGATATTTTTTGTCCTAGTTGCGGCAAAGGGCAAATAAAGAACAATCCGTCTGATAGTTCTCAAAATAACATCAATCCTCTTCCGAATCAAAAGGAATTTCTGCCTAAAAAAACAGATTTTATAAACTATGTGATCACTCGAGCGGGAACAAAATACTTGGACATAATAGGGAAAATATCTGATCAATATATTACATATAATAGAAATGGCATGGTTTGTCTAAATGAAGATTTCGAACTTTCAATGAAATCGGACTACTCTGTCGAGTATTGGCTCATCAAGAGCGACACTAGTGGCGTTGGTGACTATTTTATTTTGTGGTACTGTCCAAGCAATATAGAAGGAAGAGAAGAGATTGGTTACTGTACTTCTCTTAATAAGCACTATATAGATAATATCTTGCCTTTTTTAGCCGAACAGCTTAACAATCCTTAACTATTTGTAAAATACCATAAAAAGTGAAGATCTATTAAAGATAAAATCAAAAGTAATAATGAAAGGAGATGTTTGATATGCCGATACCGCCTAAAGAAATTCCATTTGTAGAAATTCCGTTTGAGACAAGTAATCCAGAGCCAAGATGTCCATGTGTATTACTACTTGATACTTCGGGATCAATGAGCGGTGTTCCAATCACAGAGCTAAACGATGGATTGAGGATATTCAAAGATACTTTATCCAAGGATGAATTAGCAATGTCACGTATCGAGATCTCTATCATCACGTTTGGTCCAGTCAAAATTGAACAAGACTTTGTTGTAGCAAGTGAATTTATACCCCCCTCATTACATGCATCAGACGCTACACCTATGGGATCAGCTATCAAACTTGCCCTCGATCGCCTCGATGAACGAAAAAAGATTTATAAAGAAAACGGCATATCTTATTATCGTCCTTGGGTTTTTCTAATTACTGATGGTGCACCAACTGACGAATGGCAAAGTGCTGCTCAGAGGATACATGAAGCTGAAACGAAAAAGAGGGTTGCGTTTTTTTGCGTGGGAGTTGAGCAGGCAGATATGAGTATTTTAAGTCAATTATCGCCTCGTCAACCTTTAAAATTAAAAGGGTTGAATTTTGGAGAGATGTTTGTTTGGTTATCCTCAAGTCTCACGAGTGCTTCACGTTCAAAGCCCAATGAAGATGTTCCTCTTCAATCACCAATGGGATGGGCTACTGTATAATGTGGCAAGCTATAGGCGCTTCAGCGAAAGGAACCAGTCATATTAATACAGGTTCGCCGTGTCAAGATGCTCACGGCTATCTTGTCTCTGATAATATTGCTATTGCAGCAGTAGCTGATGGGTTAGGCTCTGCAATAAAATCTTACGAAGGAGCAAATTTGGCTGTTAAGATATCATTGGAAGTATTAATGAAAGAGTTAAAGATATCCATACCAGCTAATAATGATGATTGGATCAACATCCTTCACGATGTATTCATTAAAGTCAGGGAATGTTTAGAGCGTGCTGCTAAGGAAGATAATTTACTATTACGTGATTTTGGGACCACACTGATAGTGGCAGTTATTGCGGAAGACTGGCTCGCCATAGGGCATATTGGCGATGGCGCTGTAGTTGCCTTTTTTGAGGACAGAGATGAGTCAATTCAAATTATTAGTGAGCCCCAGAGAGGTGAATATGCAAACGAAACTTCGCCTATAACCTCCACAGATGCTATTAATATTGCACATTTCTCAGCACATAAAGCAAGTATTAAAGCAGTGGCAATATTTACTGATGGTCTACAGAATTTATTAATTAGTACGGCAAGTGGGAAGGCCTATTTGCCTTTTTTTACACCTTTGTTTGACGGGATAACACAAAATATCAATATTTCAGAATCGTCAATTCAACTTGAAGATTTTCTAAATTCAGCCCGAGTATGTAAAAAAACAGATGATGATAAAACATTAGTTGTCATTGGTAAATGTACCACTTAAAAATGCCAGACCAGCTCTTATGGATTTTAAATAGTAGGGACTTCTGATAAATCATGCCGATTTATTTAACAGAAAACAACCAACAATTTATTACAGCAAACGAAATAGGAAAAGGCGGTGAGGGAAGCGTATATAGTTTAACGGGAGTATCTGGTCAAGTTGCTAAAATTTATCACCAAGCCCTTCGTACAACTGATCGTGAAAAGAAATTGAGAGCCATGATTGCTAACCCCCCCGAAGATAGCACTTGCCGCCTTTCGCCGCCTCATAATTCTATTGCGTGGCCTACCGATCTACTTTATGAGAATAGAAATTTTGCTGGTTTTATAATGCCTTGTATAACCAAAAGTCCAAATATATTTGAAATATACAATCCAAAGATTCGCTATAAAAAGCATCCAAATTTCGATTTGAGGTATTTGCATAGCACTGCGAAGAACTTGGCTACTGCTATCAATGCTCTACACGCAAATAATTATATTATAGGAGACGTAAACCAAAAAAACATTTTGGTGACAGAAAAAACATTGATCTCATTAGTAGACACAGACTCTTTTCAAGTTCAAGAATCAAGTGGACATATACATTACTGCCCAGTAGGAGTACCGGAATTCACTCCCCCCGAATTACAAGGTAAAAGCTTAGGCAATATTGCGCGAAAAGGATATCATGACATTTTTGGATTATCAGTTCTTATATTCCAAATATTAATGGAAGGATTTCATCCATTTACAGGGGCACCATCTGATCCTACATTATCTATCAATGAGATAGCTAGTGTGTATTGTATAAAGCACGGGATTTTCCCTTACAACCAAAATAACATGTTTAAGCCACCACCATCAGCCCCTAATTTTGATACTCTTAACCCTGAAGTTCAAAAATTATTCAAAAGAAGCTTTATTGATGGACATAATAATCCTCAAACCAGACCTACTGCTCGTGAATGGATAGATGCTTTAAATGCCGCTGAACGAGCATTAGTTCAGTGTGAACGAAATTCATTGCATTGGTATTCAAACCATTTACAAAAATGCCCTTTATGCCTCAATAAGTATCCTTTTCCCCCTGCGCTGCAACAGCCTATAAGCAATAAAAATAAGCATCTTAATATCATTCTAAAACCACTAATTTTTAATAAGATACCAGGCACATGCTGGACTATTGATTTAAGCTTATTAAACAAAAATCTTAAATGGAAAGAGGCCCATGATTTTATCAATGGGCTAAATATCAAAAAATATTTGGGATATTCAAATTGGCGGTTACCGAATTCGGATGAATTGATAAACATGGCTAATTCATACTTGTATAATAATAAATACATGCAATATGGTGATGTATCAAAAAAAATGTTTGATATGAAATTTCTAGAACAAAATATTCAATATGGACCCTATTGGTCTTGTAGCGGGAAAGCAAATTTTGGCGAATTACTAGTCCATTTGTGGTCGGGTCAGACAGGATACGGGTTTTTAAATGATACAAATGCTTTTGTATGGCCAGTTTGCACCCACGATAGCTACTTAAGATATTAAATGTAATGTTACACGAAGAAAAATAAAGGAGGACTTTTCTATGCCAATAAATCCAGCGGACATTACCATTCATCCATTTTCATTTGTGAACACTACAGTTAACACAATAATGACCGGTCACCTTAGTGGGCAGTTATTTCCCCAAAAAGCATTTAGAGCAATAATAGTCGATTCAGAGCAACTAATTAAGAATTTATGTAAGCAATTTCAACATGGTTCGAGATCTAACCGGGAGACATCTATCCCCGTTATTAATGATGATTGTCTAATGGCTTCCATTAGAAATAATGTCGGATATATAATCGAAAATACAGTTCAACAAAATAATATGATTGTCTCTGATTTATGCAATATGGGTAAAATTAATTTATTACTTTCAACTTTTTCCGTCAGAAACTACCCAATAACAGGGATACGAGAAATATATTTGACCAGAATTCCATTCGAAAATAATAACACTCCTGACCTAAATAAGATTGCTCAAATCGTTAATAAAGTCGGCGGACAATCAGGAATGTCATGCAGAATTTATGCAGAAAGAAAATATGTTGACTTAGTACATAAAGCTCTTGAGCTTACTCCAGAGGAATATAATGTTGATCCAGACGAAGGAGGAATCATTACAGAGATTGCAAAAGATCTGTTCAAGGCTATTTTAAAGAAGTAGTAAATTGCATAGTTATTTTTCCTTTGCGCCTATTTTTATCAAAGATTATAGTTCTGAAACAATTCAACCTTATACGAGGAGAGCATGGACTGATTACTGAAGCCACATTACCATTAAAGGGAGGCTATAATGAAAAAATGTCCGTATTGTGCTGAAGAGATACAAGACGCAGCAATTAAATGTAGATTTTGTGGAGAATGGTTTGAAAAACAAGAAAATGTTGAAAATGAAACGATAAATGAGCCGTCTTTGTCAGATATTCATAAGGCCGCTGAGCAGGGTGATGCAAACGCCCAGAATAATCTTGGAAGGATGTATCTACACGGCAACGGCGTTCCACAGAGTGACTCTGAGGCTGCGAAATGGTATCATAAGTCTGCTGAGCAAGGAAATGCAGATGCCCAATTAGGGCTTTGGTGGATGTACCTAAATGGTTACGGCGTTCCGCAGGACTATGCCGAGGCTGTGAAGTGGTGTCGTAGGTCTGCTGAACAGGGTAATGCAAGTGCACAGTACCATCTTGGTGAGATGTATCGAGATGGTCAAGGTGTTTCGGAGAGTGAGATGGAGGCTGTGAAATGGTTTCGTAAGGCAGCGGAACAAGGAAATGCAGATGCCCAGTCGCATCTGGATGATGCTGAATCTATGAAGTTGTATCGTAAGTCTGCTGAACAGGGTAATGTCGCTGCTCAGGTTAAGCTCGGTATAATGTACTTAAAAGGCAAAGGCGTTCGTGAGGACTATGCAGAGGCTGGAAGATGGCTTTTCTTATCTGCTGAACAAGGTGACAAAGATGCCCAGAACTATATTGGCGAGATGTATTTATTAGGTTTAGGCATCAGAGGGGACGATACTGAGGCTGCGAAATGGTTTCATAAAGCGGCTGGGCAGGGACATGCATCAGCCCAATTGCAGCTTGGCCAGATGTACTTAAATGGCCAAGGGGTTCGTCAGGACAATGCCGAGGCTGTGAAGTGGTGTCGTGAATCTGCTGAGCAGGGTAATGCAGATGCCCAGCGCCTGCTTGGTGAGATGTACCGAGACGGTCAATGTGTTCCGCAGAGTGATGCAGAGGCTGCAAAATGGTTTCGTAGAGAGGAAGAACAACGATATGCAGATGCTCAGTCGCTCTAAGCCAAGATGAAACCCACATGCGTATGAATTTAAAGTTGAACCAACTACCATAAAAGACGCCGACCAATATTTTTTAAGGCGATGTATAATAGACGGGTGCACGGGGCTTCGTCCTTGATCCTTTATTATGGAGGTAAGAGTAATGTACAAGATCAACCATATCAAAATCGGCGGGTTCATGCGGCTGAAGGATATTGACCTGCCGGTCAGGCCACTCATGGTGCTTATCGGCGCGAATAGTGCCGGAAAGACATCCTTAAGAACGGCAGCGCATTAATAATGAATGCAACGATCAAGAAAATCTTGATGGCTGGTGGCTTCGGCGTCATCGCTTCGCTTCTTTTCATGCTCATTATTTACACAGGCGCCGGGCTGATCGGATGGGTGATATTTGCCTTGATTCTATTCTGTGCGTATGCCCTCTGGAACAAACGTGCCAGAACTGAACTTATGAAAAGGGAAGAAAACTTCGACATTTTAAAATCAGACAAGAAGTGAATTGCTTTGGAGAAATAAACCATGAGATACGTCAACTCCTTTCTGATTGCGGGCGAGGAGGTCATCTACCGTGCAAAACTGCATTGGAAAATTTACTTTACGCCGCAGGCATTGTTGAGCCTATGGCTTTTACCGCTGATCAAACAGAGTACCAGTGAATTTGTCATTACGGGCAAGTGCATTATTATCAAGACAGGCTTTATTTCGAGAAATACGCTGGAAATGAATCTTACTAAAATCGAGTCCGTTAACGTGGATCAGGGAATATTGGGCAGGATTTTAGGGTACGGCACCATAACGATTATCGGCACCGGAGGAACAAAAGAGTCTTTTCACGATATAAGCAGCCCATTGCTTTTTCGACGGAAGTTTCAGGAGAGAGATATCATGTAAGATTGGGTTAAACTTTGTGAACCGAGGAGGTATTTATGGGCACGAGTACGGTAAACACCAACAAGGAGGCGCCCATGGGGAGATTATATACTTTATCCGAGAATATCGCTTTCTATACAGATCCTACTGATGCCTTTGTTAAAGACAAGGCAACACCACGCTGGATCAAAGACCTCTTGCGGTTTCTCCCCATCAAACCACAATTCGTGCTTTCCGGCAATACCCGCGACTTGTACCCATACCCGAGTAGAGACAGGGAAGGTGAATATGATTGTTCCGGGATATTGTCATATCTATCACACTCGTTGAGATCAAGAGGTTATGAATACTTTATCACGTTCAATCCGATAAAAGGTTTTTATGTCCCTAATGGCTCGGCGGAAGACTCTCAAGAGTTCTTCACGAAAAACTTCAAGTGCGAATTCAATGCAGAATCAGGCTACTTTCCTTGCTCAATGGAAAAATCTCTGGATATTATTGAGCAAATATGCGGTTGGAAGGACAATTTCATGGCCGTCTTTACCGATTTTGCATCGCGCTATATCGTGCGGGCAGACTCCATCTCCCCCGATGAGCACCATTACTTCCTTCGTGCGCTTATTCTAAGTCATGATACCACTCCACATTCAACACCGACATTTAAAGGGTGGCAATACAACCCGATAATTTGGCTCTGTGAGAAGGAAAATGATCTGCCCGCATGGTTTGTATTGGAGAATCCAAAAATACGTTCGATCATTGTTCCGAAGCCGAACCATTTCCAGCGACGGGCTGTGATCTGTCAGTTAACGGGGGGATCAATCGCAGAATATAAGAGGGAAGATGATGAGCTTGTCGAACTGACGGAGGGTATGGACTTAAACGATGTAATAGCGATAACGCAGCTATGCATTGTTGAAAATATAGGATTCGACAATTTCGGCGAGGCCGTGCGCCGTTACAAGCTCGGGGTCACA
>CAIVDK010000155.1 GCA_903904655.1 uncultured delta proteobacterium
CTCAATCCTCAGGTAAAAAAGATTAAACAAAAGCCTATGGGTTGTCAACCCATTTCTCCCTGGCTGTAGGAAGCAAATAACACGTCCGGTTCATAAGTTACCCGATGGAGGTGACGGATGAAGCGGACAGAGATACTACAGAAGATCCGTAGGATGCGATTTGAAGAGGCCTATGGAGGATGGCAAAAAGAGAGCTTGAGCCAGGAAGAAGCAGCGGAGATATTGGGGGTATGCAGCCGGACATTTCGGCGGCAGCTTAATCGCTATGAAGAAAACGGAATTTCGGGACTGGATGATAAACGGCTTACACAGGCCTCACAATTTCATTAAATAGGGTAAAAGTGGACATATCATCATATTGATCCCCGATGATTTACGCATCAGCTTTGCCAGATCCAGCGCCCGTCTCAGGATCAGTCGTGCGGATTTCATGCCCGGTTCGTCATTTTCAATGCCCAAAGACACAGCCGGATCGAAATTTCCCGAACCGTCGATGCTGGTCAAGACCGACGCGCCCAAGGGGCTTACGCCTTGATGCACGCTGGCCGGAATCATCTCCAGACCCAGAAACGTCAGGATATGAGTCAGGTGCGTTGTTTCGACGCCACCGTGCCGAAGCCAGGCAGCGGCCATGCTCACCCGATTTTATTTTTCATGTGGCCAGTCGTCAGATTGCCGAAGACAAAAACGCGGAACCGGTCGATAAGCGCCGCCATCCGCGCAGAGGTTGGCATGAAATATACGGGGCTCGCCAGCACGATAATGTCCGCTGTCTCCGCTTTTCAAAGACAGCCTGGGCGTCATCCTTGATGGAGCAGTATTTGCCCGGCATCTGTTTGGTCAGGCAGAAATTACAGTGGATGCAATCTCGAACTTTCAGGCCGGAAAGATGGACAATGTCACGTTCAATGTTTTTCGCCGGCAGTCCTTCAATCGCGCGATTCAATAATGTTTCGATATTGCCCTTTTTAACCGGGCTGCCGGAGATGCCTAGAATTATATAGGTCATAAAATAGCCTTTCCAACTGTTTCCCTTTACAATCCGCCGAGGAGGTCTTAAATTACACAAATTGCAGGTAAAATCAAAGGAGGACATATGAAGTTAAGCAACTATTTTGATAAGGCGGATGGTTTTGGCGTTCTTTCCACGGCGGATCAGAACGGGAAGGTTGACGCGGCCATCTACGGAAGACCACACTTTATGGACGAGGAAACCGTTGCCTTTATTGCAGCCGATAAACTGACCCATGCCAATCTGCAAGTTAACCCTCACGCCGTCTATATCTTCAAGGAAGCAGGCCATTATGAAGGACGCAGGCTCTATATAACCAAGTTGCGAGAGGAAAAAGACAGCCCGCTGATTGAAGAAATCCGCCGTAAAAAATATCCCGAAGTGGAAGGTAAACATAAAAGCGGCTCCAAGTTCCTGATCTATTTTCACCTGGATAAAGTCCTGCCACTGATTGGCAACGGAGAATAGCGATAGGCATCGTGCCCTTGCAAATTTACCCGGGGAGACATGAATCATGAAAATCTTCATGACAGGCGGCACGGGTTTCGTGGGAACCTACCTTGTCGGGCAGTTCATCAGGGAAGGGTACAAGGTCACGATACTGACGCCGCCTCTTACAGGTTCGGAATTAAAAATGAATGGGTTGACCTATCTCACGGGCAATCCGAACATCAAAGGCCCCTGGCAGGAAGCCGTCCGGGATCATGATGTCATCATCAATCTGGCCGGCGCTTCCATCTTCAGCCGCTGGACGGAAGCACAGAAAAAAATTCTGCTCTCCAGTCGGATAGACACGACACGGCATCTGGTCGAAGCTCTGCCGGACAATTCAAAACACATCACTTTTTTCAGCACGTCGGCTGTCGGCTATTACGGATTCCATGAAGACGAAGAACTCGCTGAATCATCGCCTCCCGGCGATGATTTTCTGGCGCACCTGGCACGCGACTGGGAAGTCGAAGCACTGCGCGCGCAAACCAAAGGCGCTCGCGTGATTCTAACCCGCTTCGGCATCGTACTGGGCAGAAACGGCGGTGCATTGGGCCAGATGATACCGCTTTTCAAATATTTCTTAGGCGGCCCTCTGGGCAGCGGACAACAGTGGTTTTCCTGGGTGCACATGGCCGATCTGGCCCAGGCATTTATCTTTCTTCTGGCACACAAAGAAATTTCCGGCGCTGTCAATCTCTGCTCGCCCAATCCTGTCCGGAATAAAGATTTGGGAAAGGCTATCGGCAAAGCTTTACACCGTCCCTCTTTTCTCCCCGCGCCAGGCTTTATGATCGAACTGATTCTTGGAGAGTTTGGTTCCGTCCTCCTCAAAGGCCAGCGGGTGATTCCCCGCCACCTGCTTGATGCCGGTTTCAAATTTCGCTATTCAGACATTGAAGCGGCGCTTAAAAATGTTATCGCAGACTAGCGTGGGATACTGACTGCCCGCACCTGCCATACATAGGATGAACAGTGGCTTTTAGAACGGGTCAAAACAACGCAAAATAATGTCTTTCAGTTGCAGCAGCGGATAACCGGTCGATAAGATGGGTCAGCAGCGGCAATTGCCTCTGAAATTTAAAAATATTACTTGACAAACATTCCCCCGTATGGAAAACAGTTTCCAATAAGGAATACGCGATTATTTAGTTAAGTGCTTATAATTGTTATATTTGTTAATAATGATTAATAAAAGCGAGTACCGTTGGTATCCTATCATGAAACAAAAGCCAGCCCTTGTTGAATCGGAAATCGGAAAAAGGATTAAATCTCTGCGACATGATAAACGCATTACGCTTGAGACGCTTGCAACACATACTGGATTCACAAAGAGCTATTTATCAAAAGTAGAAAATTCGGAAAAGGCCCCGCCTGTCACAACACTCATCAAAATTGGTCGTTATTTTGGAGTAACCATTTCCTTTCTTCTCGGTGAAGATAAACAGGCCGTACCTATTTCTCTCACCAGCAAGGAAGAAAGGTCTCTGGTCAGGACAGATGTTCCTGATGCTGGATATAGCTATGAGCCAATTGCGCTACATTTTAAGAATAAGGCTATGCAGCCATTCTTTATGACGTTTCGATTGGAACAAAAAAAACAGAGCGTTTTCCAACACGAAGGCGAAGAGTTCCTGTTTGTTTTAGAAGGGAAAATGAAATTAACTTATGGCGGTGCTCGCTATTTCCTGGAAGAGGGAGATAGCATCTATTTTGATTCCAGTACTCCCCACAGGGTATCCCCTTCAGGGTCTGGCGATGTCAAATTCATTACAGTATTTACATCTCCTGCAACGCCGCATTTCAATGCCAATGAAGGAAATAATGGATTGTTATTATCCAAAGATCTATAGAACAATGCTAAACAGATTTTAGAGATCTATTTAGCAATATCTCTTTAACATAGAAAGGGTAAATAAAAATATGAGCGATATTCCTGTTTTTTTTCTCCATGGATTGGCCTATGCCGGACTTCTGTTCCTCGTTTCGGCTGGCCTGACCCTCGTTTTCGGGATGATGAACGTCCTGAACTTTGCTCACGCTGCCATGTACATGCTGGGCGCCTATTTTTCCTACTCCATAATGCTGCACGCAACGGGACAATTCTGGCTCTCACTAATGCTCTGTCCGGTGATTCTTTTTGTTATCGGCGGCCTGATCGAGCGCTTCCTTCTTCGTCGTGTCCATGCCTTGGGCCATGTGCAGGAACTATTGCTGACGTTTGGACTGGCATACATCATTACGGAGGCGGTCAAGTGGTTTTGGGGTAATTATCCCATAGCCATCAATATTCCCGGCGTTCTTAACACCACGATTCAAATTTTTGGCATCACCTATCCCGTATATCGCCTTTTCATCCTATGCTGCGCTGTCATCGTTGGCTTGGTCATGGCGATCATTCTCTTCAAAACGCGCTTGGGGATCATTTTGAGGGCAGCAGTTAACGACAGCGAGACCGTCAACACACTTGGGGTCAACGTGCCCTTGGTCTTTTTAGGGGTCTTTGCCTTCGGCGCGGCGCTGTCGGGTTTCGCCGGAGTCATTGCGGGGCCCTTGTTGACGATCTATCCCGGCATGGCCCAGGAGATTCTGATCGATGCCTTTGTCGTCATCGTCGTAGGCGGATTCGGGAGCTTGGGCGGAGCCGTGATAGCCGCTCTGTTCATTGGCGAGCTCCAATCATTTGGAGTGCTTCTCTTTCCAAAGTTGTCGATGGCCCTTGTTTACATGCTCATGGCGGCAATTCTAGTTATCAAACCATCAGGGCTCTTTGGGGAGAAACAATAATGAAAAAGAATTACGTCGCTTATTCAGTCATGGTGATTCTGTTTCTGCTGGGGGCTTTCATGCCCGTTATCCTCAAGTCATATCAGATGAACATGCTAACGGAGATCATCATCTTTACCCTTTATGCCGTCAGTTACAATTTACTGCTCGGCTACGCAGGGCTGCTTTCATTCGGTCATGCCATGTTTTTCGGTCTTGGGGCGTTTGTAACAGCCATAGCGATTAACCATATTCCGGGGATTTCCCTCATCAATGCCGTTCTGTTCGGGTTGGCGGCGACGATTGTCGCAGGGTTTATCATCGGCTGCCTGCTGTTGCGGCACAAGGGGTCCTATTTCGCCCTGCTAACCCTGGCATTCAATTCCCTCTTCTTTGTGGTGGCAACCAAATGGAGTTCGGTGACTGGAGGGGATGATGGTTTGAGCATTACCCGACCTGATTTGAATCTGGGTTTTACTTCGATCTCGATGACGAACGCTAACCACTTTTACTATGTCGCTTTGATTGTTGTGGGAATCGCTCTTGTGTTTTGCTGGTATTTCACTCAAACGGCCATGGGCAAATCTGTCGTCCTCATGCGAGAGAACGAAGAGCGTATGAAATTTCTCGGGTACAACACCAACGCCAGTCGTTTGATTCTCTTTACCTTCACAGGGGCATTGGCCGGGCTGGCCGGTTGCCTCTATGCCCTACATTTCCAATTTGTTTCTCTGTCGGCCATCAGCGTCGATATGACAACGGCTGTTCTAATCATGGCATTTGTTGGCGGTACGGGCACTTACTGGGGGCCCATCTTGGGTGTTTTTGTGTACATTCTGCTGCAGAATTTCCTCAGCGATATTACCGATCGATGGGCTTTTTTCATGGGTCTCATTTTCATCTTTATGGTGATCTTCATACCCGGAGGTCTATCCCAAGTGATCATGAATTTGTATCAGCGTTTCTTTGGGAAAAAGACTGATGATAACACAGAAGTGGAGGAAACGACATAATGAGCGACCATCTTCATATCCAAAACATTCACAAGGATTTTTCCGGCTTGAAAGTTCTCACGGGCGTTGATTTCAAGGTGGCCGATAAGCAACGACACGCCATCATTGGGCCGAACGGGGCGGGAAAAACGACGCTCTTCAATATCATCAGTGGGAAATTCAAACCCTCTTCCGGCGCAATTCTTTACAAAGGGGAGGATATATCGGGGAAACCTCCCCATCTGCTCAATCGCCGGGGTCTCTCTCGTTCCTTCCAGATCTCGAATCTATTTCAGGAATTGACTGTTTTTGAAAATGTCCTTACCGGGGTGCGCTCTCGACATCGTATGCGGTGCAATTTTTTTAAAAGACCAAATAGCGACTGCACTCTCTGCGCGGCCACCGAGGCCATTCTCGAAAATGTTGGACTTATTAACGAGAAGGACAAGCCGGCCAGTAGCTTGTCCTACGGAAAGCAGCGAGCGCTGGAAATAGCGATCACATTGTCGACAGAACCGGAATTGATTCTACTGGATGAGCCCACGGCGGGCATGACTAGGGAAGAGACGGAGTTGGCGATCCGAATGATCGATCGTTTAACAAAAAATCACACATTGATTATCATTGAGCATGATATGGATGTTGTTTTTTCACTGGCTCATATCATCAGTGTTCTTCATTATGGGACGATACTCGTGTCTGATACGCCCGATAAGATCCGGAATGACCAGCGGGTAAAAGATGCCTACTTGGGGGAAGGGTGAGAAAATGTTAGAAGTCAAGAATATTCACAGCTACTACGGCAAGAGTCATGTTCTTCAGGGCACCTCTCTCGACCTAAAGGAGGGCGAGTTGGTCTGCCTACTTGGTAGAAATGGCGTTGGCAAATCGACAACCTTGAAAAGCATTATGGGCGTTGTGAACCCCAATCAGGGTTCCATTTGCTTTAACAATCAGGAGATCGTAGGCATGAAGCCCTTTCAGATTGCGCGATTGGGCATTGGCTATGTTCCAGAGGATCGGCGGATTTTCCGAAGTCTCACCGTCCATGAAAATCTGCTGATGGGGATCAAAGGCGGAAAACAAAAAAATGCCGGGACTGATGACTGGACCGTTGATCGGGTCTATAAACTCTTTCCGAATCTGAAAGAAAGAAAGAACAGCAAGGGTGCCTATCTTTCCGGCGGCGAACAGCAAATGCTGACCGTTGTGCGGACATTACTTGGCAATCCTCGGGTGATCTTAGTGGACGAACCGACGGAAGGGCTGGCGCCCCTGATCGTGAAGGATGTGCTGGACATGCTGGATACGGTGCGAAAATCGGGAGTAACCATACTCATGGTGGAACAGAACTTCAAGGCTGCCATCAAAGTGGCCGATCGGTTCTATATCATGAGCAAGGGAAAAATCGTTTTTGAAGGAAACACAGAACAACTGCTGGCTGCCGAGGACATCAGAAGGACTTATCTTGAGGTCTAACCATTTAATCATCAACAAAGAAAAAGGAGGTCGTTTATGAGGAGAAAGATGTTGGGTGTTTTGTTTGTTTTGTCGATGCTGTTGACCATAATGCTGCCGATTCAGGCCATGGCGCAGGACACCATCAAGCTTGGTTTTGTCGACATTCTCTCAGGAAATTTCAAGGATATTGGTGATCGTTATCTCGAAGGAGTCAAATTCGCTGTTAAGGAAATTAATGCAAGCGGTGGTTTGCTGGGCAAGAAAGTGGAACTCATTATCGTAGATTCTGAAGGCAAACCCGATGTAGCCGCACGCAAGGCGACGACTTTGATTCAGAAGGAAGGGGTCAAGTTCATTACTGGCGGTGCATCTAGCGCGGTCGGGGCTGCCTTGGAGCAACTCGCAGAAAAGATGAACATCATTGCGATTGGCTACGGCTGGGCAGCAGCTAACATGACCAATGAAAAATGCAGCAAAAACTTCTTCCGCACCTGTCTCAACACAGATCAGCAATCCTATGCTTTGGCATCAATCATGGCCAAAAAAGGCTACAAAAAAATCGGTATTCTGGTTCAGGATTATTCTTTCGGCAAGGAAGCATCAGAAGCATTCAAGCGAAAACTAAGTAAGCTCAGTCCTTCCACCCAGGTTGTCGAAGTTATTCATCCCACTGGAACCAAAGACTATGCCCCTTACATAAGCCAGATCCTCTCGTCGAATCCTGACGCTGTCTTTACGAGCAACTGGGGCAACGACCTTAGAATCTTTCTGAAGCAAGCCCGCCCCATGGGCATGAAGCAAAAGGTATACGGTTACTTCATGAATGACGAAATGATGGTCCAGTCTTTCGGCAATGAAGATCATCTTCTCATCGGCGACGTAGGTGCGGAAATTTACACGCTTACCATCCCCACACAGAAGAACAAAGAATTCGTTGCCAAATTTCATAAAGAGATGGGATTTTATCCCACATGGCTGCGTGGAAAAGCCTATATGTCTACAATGTTCTGGGCAGAAGCAGTCAAGAAGGCTGGATCTGCTGAAGTTCCCGCTGTTATCAAGGCTTGGGAAGGTTTGACCTATGACGGTCCTGCAGGCAAAATGACGATGAGAGCTTGCGACCATCAAATTCTGTCAACGGCTTGGACGTTCGAAATGGTGCAGAAAAACCCCTTCTACAAACATGCCTACATCGGCCCATCGACAGCAGTTCCTGTGAAAGATATGGAAACGCCCTGCGGAGGTGAAGAAAAAGCCTGTAAGATGAAAAATTAGCCCTATACGAGCACATTCCTACATCTTGCTCTGGAGGAGAAAGTAGCGCCTCCAGAGCAAGATGTTCTTTACACGGCTATCAGCCGGCGATGCGTGACGCAGGAAAAACAAGACATATTTATTAAGAGGAGTTTGAAAAAATGATTACAAGTCATCAATATCGAGAAAGAATCGCCAAACTGAGACCCAATGTTTACCAGAAAGGAAAACTGGTCGACCGCTTCGATCCAACCATTCGCGGCGGTATCAATGTTATGGCATCGACATATGATTTTGCTAACGACCCTGAATATGCTGGCATCGGTGTAGCCACGTCCCATATAACAGGAGAAAAGATAAACCGTTACACCCATATCCATCAAAGCATGGAAGACCTCCTGAACAAGCAGAAGATGACCAGGCTCTATTGTCAGGAAGTCGGTGGCTGCATTCAGAGATGCATGGGGATAGACGGACTAAATGCCCTATCCATTGCCACCTACGACGCCGACCAAAAGCATGGCACAAGCTACTACAAGAATTTTATTGAATTTATGAAACAGGTGCAGGCGGAAGACCTGTCCTTGGTCTGCGCCCAAACGGATGTGAAGGGAAACCGGCCTTGGCGTCCTGGAAAACAGCTAGATCCAGACCTTTACCTGCGGGTTGTGGAAAAGAGGTCTGACGGAATTATTGTAAAGGGAGCCAAGGCGCATAACTCCTGCTCCGCCTACGCCGACGAGATCATCGTTTTACCGACCCGGAATATGGTTGCCGATGAAAAGGATTGGGCCGTGGCTTTTTCAATTCCTTCGGATACAGAGGGCATAAAGATCATCAATGGAGCCTTTGCTCCGCCGCAACGAAAAAAACTCGAAGCTCCATACAGCAAATTGGGAATCTCCCATTCCCTGACGATCTTCGACAACGTATTCATCCCTTGGAATCGCGTTTTCCTTTGTGGCGAAACGGAACAGGCAGGTAAGGCAGCCTTATTCTTTGCTCTTTACCACCGCCACAGTTACTGCGGATGCAAGGCAGCTCTCTCGGAAGTCTTCACGGGAGCTACAGCTCTGGCAGCTGAATATAACGGAATCGAGAATACCCAACATGTGCGGCATCAGTTGGCTAAGATGATCCAGATCGTTGATCTGATCTTTGCGGCCGGGGTTGCGGCGTCAGTCAACTGCACAAAGGCCGATTCCGGTACGGCCATTCCGGATACCAATTACTGCAATGCCGGGCGGATGCTGGCAGGAGAGTCGATTTACGGTGAGTATGAGGCTTTGGCAGCCATCGCTGGTGGGTTAGCGGCAACGCTTCCCTACGAAGAAGATTTTTACGATGCCACGCTTGGACCTTTACTGGAAAAATATATCATGCGAAATCCTGATATTTCCGCTGAAAATCAGCATCGGGCGTTTCGCCTGTTTCAGGACATGATGTCTTCGGTCTGGGGCGGCCACAAGCTGATTGATGCCCTCCATGGAGGCGGTTCACCCGTTATCGAAAAGGTGGCCATTTATCGGGATCATAACCTGGAGCATTCCAAAAATATCGCAAAGAAGCTGGCCGGTATACCCATTAAGGGATCAACGAAAGGCATCTTCAGAGAAAAGCGATCCTGGTATTGATTGGATAGTCTCTTTCCGAGGACATTGGATGGAGTATTAGGCGCTTATCCAAAGCGGATGGTTTTCGAAATGGAAACAGAGCCTGGGAAAGATTTCAACTTTCCCAGGCTCATAATGGTCCTCAAAAATAAAATGATAAAAATGAAGCGTTTTCATACGCCATGAAATGAAGAAATTGCAATTTATCAGAGGATAGAAAGATGGAAGCATTAAAACCGGGGCCCCTATCAGGATTAAAGGTGTTGGATTTCACATGGGTTCTGGCTGGCCCCCATGCGACAAAAACATTAGCCGATATGGGTGCTCAAATTATCAAGATAGAACAATACACTGCCGGGTGCAATGAGCGATCGCAGAATTTACGGATTAAACACAATGATGTGATTCAAAGTTCTTATCATATCCACCTTAATCGAGGGAAAAAAAGCGCCTGCATTAATCTCAAGCACCCGAAAGGGATTCAGATTATCCATGGTCTGCTTGAAAAATGTGACGTGCTGATAGAAAACTTTGCTCCCGGCGTGATGGATCGGCTGAAACTAGATTATGAATCTGTGAAAAAGATAAAGCCGGATATTATTTATTGCTCTATCTCCTGCTTTGGCCATTGGGGGCCCAGCAGTCATAAGCCGGGATATGATGTTATCGCCCAAGCGGCCAGTGGATGGACAGGCCAGAGCGATCCTCCTAATATGGCCCCTTACTCCATTGGTGATACCACCGCGTCCATGCATGCGTGTACTGCCATTCTGGCGGCTGTATACAATAGATTGATGACGGGTAAAGGACAGAATATCGACATATCCATGGTTGACTGCCTGTTTTCACTTCATGAGAACGCCGTACCATGGTACTTTATTACCGAAGCGACAGGCAAGCCTGTCCGAATGCCCAAGACGGGACAGAAAAGCCCGGCTAATGCCCCTTACGGTATTTACAATGCAAAAAACGGCTGTATTGCCATTGCCTGTCTGACATCAAATCGATGGCCTCCACTCATTGAGCTCATGGGGCCTGATTTTGCCTGGATGAAGGATGATCCACGTCTGCAAGATCAAGTCAGTCGTATCAGTATGGAGAATGCTTCTTTGATCCATGAAGCTCTTGAGGCGTGGGTAATATCCCAGGATTCCGTGGAAGAAGCCGAGCGGAAACTGGAAGCGGCAGGCATCCCCTGTTCGCGCGTTAAAGATCTCGAAGAGCTTATTACGAGAGACGCTCATATGAAGGCCCGGGAAATGTGCCCGGAGAGGTATCAGCCTTTTATTGGTGAGATGAAAATGTACGGAAGTCCTTTAAAATTTTCCGAGACACCATCTACAATCAGAGGCTATGCACCTTTTCTGGGTGAACATAATAAGGAGATTCTCTCGTCAGTACTGGGCTATTCGACAGATGAGATCGAAACCCTTTACAGGGAAGACGTTCTTTATCATGCGCCGGAAGTTGAAAGTCTTCCGGGGGAACTGGCGAAAAGTACAAAATACCTGACATCATAAAATATAGGATCAATAAATCATTACTGTCACTAAATCAGGTGAGGGGAGATAATATAAAGAAATAAAGGGATGCGTTATTTGCACGCCAGATCGCTATGAAAATCTTATGTGCCAGATATTTTCATAATATAGAGAGGACGTATGTCTGACAGAAAAAAATCCATGGTTTTTTCTCCCGGTCGCATCGGTTTGCTTGAAATTAAAAACCGACTCATTCGATCAGCTACCTTTGAACAAGGGGCTACTAACAAAGGGGAAGTATCAGACACCCTCATCGAATTCCATTGCAACCTCGCCAAGGGAGGAATTGGGTTGATCATAACAGGAATATCCTGGGTATACCCAAAAATGGAGGCACCGCCGATGGTCATGAGGGCAGATGACGATTCTTTTATCCCGGGAATGCAAAGACTGACGCGCACCGTGCATGATGCTGTACCCGACTGCAAGATTATGCTTCAACTTCACCATCCCGGCAGGCAGGTGGTTGCTGGTCCGGAAGATCAAAGCAGGATGTCATCTTTCTTTCCGCTAGCGTACAAGGCTTATGCTAGAAATCATCCCGACCCGGTTCCGACTCAAGAAAAACCACACTATTTAGAACCAACCGCACCATCCGCCATTTATGATGAATTTTTCCGCCGGACTCCCCACGCTCTCATGCTTGAGGAGATCGAGCAAATCATAGACGCATTTGCTGAAGGCATTCGCCGGGCACAAGAAGCGGGTTTTGACGGTGTTGAACTTCATGCCGCTCACGGATGGCTTCTTTCCTCGTTTATGTCACCAAGAACAAACCAGCGTGATGATCTCTATGGTGGCTCAACCGAAAATCGGACGAGGATCTTGAGGGAAATCATTCAACAGGCACGGAAGCATGTCGGCAGTCATTTCCCAATCATGATTAAATTCAACACGACCGATTTCCTCCCCGGTGGAATAGAAATTGATGAATCGGTTCGCATAGGGAAAGTACTGGCAGGGGTGGGATTTGATGCTTTGGAGGCCAGTGGGGGCATGTGGGAGTGCGTAACCCATTCAAAAAAAGAATTAAAATGGAACCCCGTAATCTTGCCGGAATCACGGACGGGCATTTTAACTTCTGAACAGGAAGCCTATTTTTTGCCTGGTGCCAAAGCCCTCAAGGAAAATACACAGGCCACGATCATTTCAATCGGAGGTTATAGATCTTTCAGCGTGATTGAGTCGGCATTGGCTTCAAACGCCACAGATTTCGTATCGCTATCTAGGCCCTTGATACGCCAGCCCGATCTTCCTAATATATGGTATTCAGGGGGGCCGGATAAAGCGGAATGTGTTTCCTGTAATGCCTGCCTGCCCATGGGCACAACACGACTGACTTGCAGAGCTGACAAAGTAAGCTCCCTAAATGAGTAAAGAATGAGGTAAACCCTATGGCTTCCGCTATTATGAAAAACAAACTTATGTTCCGGGAAAAAGATGACGGAATGCAGACCAGGAGGATGGAATGAGACTTAAGAATAAAGTGGCAATTATTACGGGCGCCAGCAAGGGCATTGGCAAGGCCATCGCTATAGCCTATGCAAAAGAAGGAGCTACCGTCGTTGTGGCAAGCCGCTCTATTGATCTTTTGGAGCGTATCGCAAAAGATATCAAGGCGGACGGCGGAGAGGCCATGGCCCTGCCTCTGGATGTGCGAAATCCGGAAAGCGTGAATGACGTGATTGAAAAAACGGTGGAGAAATACGGCCATCTCGATATTTTGGTCAACAATGCCGGGGTATCCATGGCTCACCCTTCGGAAAGTCTTTCCGCAAAAGATTGGAAAAATGCCCTGGAAACTGATCTTTATGGTGTTTTTTACGGATGCCAGGCTGCAGCGCGGGTTATGATTCCCCATGGCGGCGGCTGCATCATCAACGTCACTTCCATGTACGGTATCGTGGCGGCGCCCGAACGTCTGGCCTATTGCGCCAGTAAGGCGGCGGCAAACATGCTGACAAAAGTGCTGGCTGCAGAATGGGCGGCCAAAAAGATTCGTGTGAACGCCATTGCGCCCGGCTATACGCGCACGGAATTGGTGGAAGGTGTCATTGAAAAAGGCATGATTTCCCTGGCGGCTATTGAAAAGCGCACTCCCATGGGAAAAATCGGAGAAGTGGGGGATATGGTCGGTATCGCTGTATACATGGCGAGCGATGAGTCTTCGTTTATGACAGGAAGTGTCGTTAATGTTGATGGCGGCTGGGTAGCTTACGGGTATTTATAGTTCATGTCAAACGCCGGTTCTGAAGCTAACGATTGAAGCAGGGCGGCCGCGTGTTTTTCCTGTGAGGGCTCGCCGCTGATCGCCAGCCAGACACTGCCTTCCGCGCCGGCTACGCCGCCTGCTGCAACCAGTTGCGCTTTTGCACCCGTCAGCAAGGCAATGGCCTCGAGTTCTGTTATGACTTCACCGGGCACAGGCAGCAGTCTTGGTCCGTGCGAGCCCGGCTCATTGATCTTTGCCGCAAGGTCATCCAGATTGCCGGGAACACGTTTTTCCAGACCAACTGGAATGATCAGTCGCACGCGCCGGCCGTAATACGCAGGAAGTGAAACACCAATGGTTCCCGCCTGCGGATGGCCGATCAAAATCGCCGCCCGCCTTGTCTCTAAATCAACAGCATTAGCGCCTTTTAAAATCACATCGCCTTCCTTCAAATCAGAAACAACGTCAAAAATGGTTTTGCCTTTTTGCCAGACGCCGTCTTTAATCACAACGTCTCCGGGAAAACCGCTTTCATCGGGAAGCCGTCCGTCTTCCTTTTTCGGCAGGGCTGGCGGCAAAACAATGCCGCGAAAAAACTGACCCCGCTGGAAATCCGCCGACTGTCCAATGGCCGCAAGCAGTTCTTCTGCCACATATCCGTTCGTCGTTCCGGCAATGACCACAACGGTTCCAGCTTTCAGAGCGGTGAGTACTGCGGGGTGTTTGGCCATAGCCTTGCCGATCAACCGCTTCCCGGCAGCTGACGTCAGCGACAATTGCTTCATGGCTAATGTCCTCTCTTCATTTTTTATCACGCAGGGTATTGTTATCCGGCAAGTAGTCTTCCCTTACCGGGGAAAACACCTCCACAGCGACTGAGTCCTCGATGACTTCCGCACGGTGTTCAACACCTGCAGCGATGCACCAACTGTCGCCGGGCAGCGCATCGTAACGCTCATTGCCCGCGATAAAAACCATGTGGCCACTGACCAGATACCCTGTCTGCTCATTCGGATGGCAATGATCCGGTATCATCGTGCCTTTTGCAAGCTGGAATTCCGTAAGCAGTGTTTTCTCGCCATACACCAGTGTCTTTTGATTGATTCCTTCAATCCTGGAATGATAGCCGTCTTTGCTTTGTTGGTTAAACATCATCGTTCTTATGCTTTATCCTACGGTTTTTTCCAAAGTATCTTATTTCTTTATACTTATCAAGACGGCATTGTGAAATACTCGCTGGAATAAAGGCCATTGCATCTTGACAAATGGCCGGCAACGTGCCATCCCTTTTCGAAAAATAGTACGAAATAACGATTAAAGGAGCTTGACTTATGGTAGAAATCGTCGCGTTTTCCAAAGAAGGTAACTTCGGTTTGATTACCGTTAACAACCCCCCGGTGAACGCCCTGTCGCAGGCCGTTCGCGCCGGCATTAAGGCAAGTATTGAAAAGGGCATTGCCGACAAAGACGTTACGGCCATAATCATCATCTGCGATGGGCGCACCTTTATTGCAGGCGCGGACATCCGCGAATTTGGCAAACCGCCCATGGAACCTCATTTAGCGGACGTCTGCCATTTTATTGAAAATTCCCCCAAACCGGTCATCGCGGCAATTCATGGTACAGCACTTGGCGGTGGCCTAGAAATTTCGCTCAGCTGCCATTTCCGAATCGCGCTTTCAAGCGCGAAAGTGGGACTTCCGGAAGTCAAGCTGGGGCTATTACCCGGTGCTGGCGGCACGCAGCGTTTGCCGCGCGTGGCGGGCATCCAGGCGGCTCTCGAAATGATCACCTCCGGCACGCCGGTTGCCGCGGTCAAAGCCAAAGCCATGGGCATTCTTGATGAAATCGTCGATGGCGATCTAAAAGCGGCGGCGTTGGTCTTTGCCAAAAAGGTTGTCGACGAAAAACGACCGATCCGTAAAGTAAGCTCGCTTGAGGCAAAAGCTGATTCTCCCACCGTATTCGATGATTTTGCCAAAAGCATTTCCCGCAAGTCGCGCGGTTTTATTGCGCCATTCAAGTGCATTGAAGCCGTTAAGGCCGCTACGGAATTACCTTTTCCGGAAGGCATGAAGCGCGAGCGCGCCATATTTACGGAATTACAGGCATCCGATCAGTCCAAGGCCCAGCGTCACGTCTTTTTTGCCGAGCGCGAAGTTGTCCGCATTCCGGGACTGCCTAATGACCAGCCGACTCGTGAAATCAAATCCGTCGGCATTCTGGGCGCGGGTACGATGGGCGGCGGCATCGCCATGTGCTTTGCCAATGCCGGGATTCCGGTGATGCTGCTCGACGTCAAACAAGAATTTATCGACAAAGGCATGGCCGTGATCAAAAAGAATTACGCCAACACCGTGGCCAAAGGCTCGCTCAAGCAGGAAGTTATGGACAAACGCTTATCGCTCATCCAACCAACGCTGGCTTATGAAGATTTAAAAAATGTCGATCTCGTGATCGAGGCAGTCTTTGAAGATATGGCGATTAAAAAAGAAGTGTTCACCAAACTTGACGCCGTGTGTAAGCCGGGCGCGATCCTCGCGTCGAACACATCTTATCTAAACGTCGACGACATTGCGGCCATTACCAAGAGACCGCAGGATGTTATGGGCATGCATTTCTTCAGCCCCGCCAACGTCATGCGGCTTCTGGAGAATGTGCGTGGCGCGAAAACATCGCCGGATGTTTACGCCACGGCCATGAAAGTGGGCAAAACCATCGGCAAAGTACCCGTGCTGGTGGGTGTCTGCGACGGTTTTGTCGGCAACCGGATGCTCGCCAAACGAAGTCGCGAATGCGGCTTCATGCTGGAAGAAGGCGCGCTACCCTGGCAGATCGATAAAGTCATTTACGATTTCGGTTTCCCGATGGGGCCCTACGCCATGGGCGATATGGCGGGCCTCGATGTCGGCTGGCGCAATCGCAAAGCCAAGTACAATTCGCTCACGCCGCGTGAAAAAGCGAATACGATTCTCGACAAGATCTGTGAGATGGGACGCTTCGGCCAGAAAACAGGTTCCGGTTTCTATAAATATGACGAAAAACGAAACGCGACACCTGACCCCATGATTGGAGAACTCATCATCAAGCATTCGCAGGACGCAGGCATTAAAAGGCGCGTCATTACCGATCAGGAAATCATTGAACGCGCGATTTACGCCATGATCAACGAAGGCGCAAAGATTCTGGAAGAGGGCATCGCCGCAAGACCATTGGATATCGATGTTGTGTGGCTCTATGGTTACGGATTCCCGATCTACCTGGGCGGGCCGATGTTCTATGCCGATACGGTCGGTGTGAAGAAAGTGTATGACGCCATTCTGAAATACAAAGATATGGTCGGCGCCGAATACTGGACGCCTTCGCCGCTTCTGGAAAAACTGGCAAAAGAAGGAAAAGGATTCTATTCTAAATAATATTAAAAACCCCGGCGGACATTTTCCACTGCCCGCCGGGGTTTTTCTTTTAATCCCGCTTAAGCGGGACGAGCGTTAATTCTCCGCGAGATTGCTCGCGATATAATGACGTTCATTTCATCCCTCGACAGCGAGCTCGCGAGGTGGTTGATTGGTCTGTTGCCCAAATGTTAGCCATTGCAGTGGCCATTGAATAATTTGCGTAATGATGCGTAAAAATGCTTCGCAGCGAGTCACCTCATTATTTAGATCAATGGAGGGTTCCCCACTCCCAATTGGAGAATTTTTTCAATATCATTTCCGTAGCGTCTGTATTTTTCAGGCGATAAAATGTCTTGGAGACTGTCCTTTTTTTGCACCAGTTCGGCCAGCGTGTCATCATGTAGAAACATGAACACTGCGCAGTTGGCCTCTTTGGCCTGCTCAAAGCGCCAGACATAGAGCTTTTTGATCAGTTCTTTTTGCTCGCGTGCCAGCGCATAGTATCCTTTGATTTTCGAGTAGCCACGCCGGTCGAATGTTCTTTCCTGCCAACTGGCGGTGGCAATTCTTGCAAAAGCCTCCGCAGCCGAGCCCTCCAGTCCTTTTTCACGTAAGTCAGCTTGTTGTTTTTCATAAAGCGCGGGCAACAGGGTCACATCCTGAACGGCATATTCCAGTTGCTCATCCGTCAGCGGGCGATGATCCCAGCGTGAACGTTGCATCTTTTTGCTTTTTTTCAGATCTATGCCAAGGAATTCCTTAATCATTTTATCCAGAGAGAGCTGCCTGAAGCCCAGCAACATCGCCGCCCGGTGCGTATCAAAAATGTTTTGAAATTCGAATCCATAATCTCTTTTAAGCAGGCGGATATCGTTATCCGCCGCATGGAGAATTTTCACAACGGATTTGCTTTTAAAGGGTCTGGCCAAAAATGATAAGTCCAAATCAGCCGTTGCATCAACAACATAGGTGGTTGTCGGGGCGTAAATTTGGATCAAACAGAGTTTTTCCCTAAAATATCGGAATGAATCATATTCCGTATCAATGCCTAATATCGAAGCCTGACGCAAATGTTCGGCGGCGTCCCGAGCAGCTTCGGGTGTGTTTACCAGTAGCCAATTTGTATTCATGGAGAGCAACTTAACCGAAACAGAAATTTAATGCCATAAAAATGATGCATCTTTATGAAAGAAACAATATCCAATAGTAGCCTACTGGTTTAGTTTTATTAAACTATTCTGCTTTACAAAATAATCTGATATGTTACGTTTAACGAAATGATCGAAAGGAGGGGGGCTGTCATTACTTATCATGAGAAAACAGTGGTTATTTCTGGTCATAGCTATATTTTTAGGAGGCTGTAATATGCAAAATAAATTTCTTTATTTTCCTAATGACGAATGGCCATCCGCGCAAATGCTGGCAGCGGAGGATCTGGCATTGTGGCAGGCGACCGGTTCTGATTACCGAGGCTTGATTGCCGCGGATAATGCGCACATGCCCAATGGGACTATCGTTCTCTTTCACGGTAACGGCGGGACAGCTTTCGATAGAGGATTCTATCTGAAACCTCTTAGGGATCTGGGTTTCCGGGTAATTCTTGCCGAATATCCAAAATACGGAGGCCGTCCGGGAAAAGTAGGCGAAAAGCCGTTTGTCGCCGACGGTCTGGAAACGGTTCGCCTCGCCTACAAGCACTATAACGAACCGCTTTATCTTCTGGGGGAATCGCTGGGCTGTGGCGTTGCCGCCTCTGTCACCAGGCAAACAACTACACCCATTGCCGGGATCATACTCATCACGCCTTGGGATACCCTGGCTTTGGTCGCCAAATCGCTGTTTCCCTTCCTGCCGGTGACCATGCTGCTGACCGACAAGTATGACAGTATCGGCAATCTGCAATCTTTTCAGAGGAACATTGCCGTGGTCGGCGCCGAGCGAGACGAGATTCTGCCTATCAAACACGCCTATAACTTATACGAGTCTCTGCCCGAGGGCAAAAAGCGCATGTGGATAATCCGGGGGGCCGGTCATAACGACTGGCCGTTTTACGTGGACGGCTCTTTATGGAGAGAGATGACCGACTTCGTTAAGGTTGATCAATAGCGAGAGCTGCCGGAGACGACATAAATTGTTGATGACAACCTAGGCAATAGACTTTTAATTTCAATCTATTTCGTCTTCATGATCCAAAATTCACTTGATTAAATACTTTGTAAAGCGTATCGGAAATTCTACAAGTAATCCTGGAGAGAATGGAGGACAACACCTATTTATCGCCGAGTGACCTTATCGCGTGTGTTACAAATCAGCGCGCTTTTGCTTTTATTGTTTGTCATGCTTAGCCTTGCCGCGCTTTGCCTCGGCGCGATCCATATCGCTCCCTCCGATGTGGTCAGGGCCATCGTGTGCGCGCTTTCCGGTCAAATGTCCGCGCCCTCCGAAGAAGAACTGATTTTATTTTCCGTGCGTCTGCCGCGGATTTTATTTGCCGGAATTGTGGGGGCGTCTTTATCATTGGGCGGTGTGGTTTTTCAGGCGCTTTTGCGCAATCCGCTTGCTGATCCTTATGTGCTGGGCATTTCCGGTGGTTCGGCGCTGGGGGCCATCATTGGGATTGTTCTCGGCGCCTCTTCCCTTTATCTGGGTGTGCCGTTTCTGGCTTTCTCGGGGGCGCTGATTACCGTTTTTCTGGTTTTTATTGTAGCGGGCGGTCCCAGAGGTGTGCTGCTGGATAATTCGCTATTGCTGGCCGGCGTGGTGGTTAACTCTTTTTTTTCCGCGGCGATTCTTTTTGCTCTGTCCATCGTAAACAGTATGGAGTTGCATAGTATCAGCTTCTGGTTGATGGGCGATCTTTCCCGCGTGGCATTGAAAGAAATCGCTGTTGCCGCTTTATGCCTGGTTGCCTGCTGTGCAATTCTTTGCATGCAGGCACGCAAACTTAATTTAATGGTGCAAGGTGAAGAAACCGCTTTGCAGTTGGGCGTCAACGTCCGGGCAACGAAATATATACTCCTGATTGTGACATCGCTCATTACGTCTGTGGCTGTTTCGCTTGCGGGTATCATCGGCTTTGTCGGCATCATGGTGCCGCACATGATGCGTCTGGTGTTCGGCTCCGATCATCGATTGCTGATGCCTGCGGCGGCGCTCTTCGGCGCGTCTTTTCTTGTTGTGGCCGATACGCTGGCGCGCATTGTTATTGCGCCCGCCGAGTTGCCGGTCGGCGTGATTACCGCACTCTGCGGCGCTCCCTATTTTATTTTTCTCATGAGAAGGAAGGGCCGCGATTAATGTCGATCATTTGCGCGCAAAACATTTCTTTTCGCTACGCGAACAAACCTGTCATAAACGATGTGTCGTTTACTCTTGACGAGGCGCGGATCGTCGCGGTGATCGGACCCAACGGCTCCGGCAAAACCACGCTGCTCAAAATTCTCAACGCCACGCTTTTTCCGAATACCGGCCAGATGTTTATCGAAAGGCGGGACACGCGACATTGGTCGCGTCAGGAGATCGCCCAGACGGTGGCGATTGTTCCGCAGGAGTCGCCGGCGATTTTTTCATTTTTCGCGGAGGAAATTGTCATGATGGGACGGTTCCCTCATCTGCAGTCCTGGGCATTTGAAAACAAAAAAGATTACCGGATCGCCCACGAAGCGATGACCAAAACGGACTCGCTGTCATTTGCTCACTGCCGTTTCAATGAACTCTCCACCGGCGAAAGGCAGCGCGTGCTGATTGCCCGCGCTCTGGCGCAGGAACCGAAGATTCTGCTGTTGGATGAAAGCACCGTTTTTCTGGATTTGAAACATCAGGCACAGTTTCTGTCCTTGCTTCGCGAGCTTAACCGCGAGCAGCATCTGACGGTTATCTTTGTAACGCATGACGTCAATCTGGCCGCGCAAAACGCCGACCAGATCCTTTTGCTTTACAGCGGGGAAAAATATGCTATAGGAACTCCCGCGGACGTTCTCACCGCGCAAAATATAAAAGAGGTTTACGATGTCGATGTGGGGATCGATCAGAATCCATATGACGGATCGACCCGTGTGACATTATTGACCTGATTAGATTGTCCACTGAAGGAAGCCGGTTAAAGTCCGGCGCTGCCCCGCAACTGTAAGCGGAACGAAATCCACAACAAGCCACTGACGCATGACGTTGGGAAGGCGTGGAAAGTAGGTCGTCGCAAGCCAGGAGACTTTATGGACAGTTTCAATAAACTTTATTCCCGAGGGGGGAAGGAGAAGTTCCATGAAGAAGGTCCTGTTTTTTGTTCTGTGGTTGTCTTTCATTTCTGTTTTATCAGTACATGCTCAAAACCCAAAAGAAGATGAACCTGCTAAAATGGGCGAGGTTGTGGTCACGGCCACGCGTGATGCGCAGGAAGCCCGCAAAACACCCGCTAATGTTACCGTGATTACCGCCGAAGAAATAAGTCTGTCCGGTGCGACAACCGTTGTTGAGATCCTCGAAAAGCTTGAAAGCATTCAATTCCGGACCTACAGCGGCAATGCCTCACAGGCCATGATTGATATGAGAGGCTTCGGTGGCGACAATCCATATGGCAAAACGCTGGTGATGCTTGACGGCCGGCGGCTCAACCGGTCGGATATGGCCTCGATCAACTGGCTGTCGATGCCGATCCATATGATTGAACGAATCGAAATTGTCCGGGGGCCGGGCAGCGTGCTTTACGGCGATGCAGCGATAGGCGGCGTGATCAACGTCATACCCAAAAAAGGCAAAAGCAAACCGGTCGTGAACGCCTCGGCGCTGGCCGGGAGCTACGGTTTGCACAACGAGCGAATTGGCGTTATCGGTGCGACGGATAAATGGACATATGCCGTTACCGGTGAAAATAATTTCCTATCCGGGTACCGGGATCGTTCAAAATATTCGGCACAGGGCGGCGGCTTTGATGTGGGCTATGCGGCTCATGATCTATTCAACGTGTCGCTGGGCGCTTCCATAAGCAGGGCGGATTATCAGTTGCCTGGCGCTCTCACGAAAGCTCAGATGCGTGAGGACCGCCGTCAATATCAGCCCGCCATGCCCCTGTATTGGATGAACGCCAATGATGATAACGACGGCCGCGACAAACACACCAACATCAATCTGGGCATGAAATCTTTCTGGGGGCCCTCAGGACAGATGGAAGTGAACGTCACGTATGGCCGGAAAGACCTGCAAAGCAATTGGCCGTCCTGGTATTCCTATAAATATTCCGATACGAAAGCCGACACTTACGGTATTTCTCCGAAATATATTCTAGACAAAGAAATCTTCGGATTTCACAACAAGGTCGTCATCGGTGTGGACTATTACAACGAACCTTACAAAAAAGATATTTTCAACGATCGGGAAAGAACCTATCAATTAAGCGCGGCGAATTTTACGCGGGAAAGCCTCGGATACTACATACGGGATGAATTCAGTCTCCTGAAAAGCCTGATTTTGAGCGCCGGCTGCCGATTCGAACAGACGAAAATTAAAGGAACAAATGTTGATTTCTCCATGCCCTCCAACAGCTTTGACAATGAAAAAAATTTCAGCGCCGAAGCCTATGAAGCTGGAGTGACGTGGCTTTGGGGGAAAAAATCAAAATCCTTTATCAAATACGCAACCATTTACCGCATCCCCTTCCTCGATGAAATTGCGTCATTTAACGGGTTTGGCGGGTCGTTTCTCACCACGCTGGAACAGGAAAAAGGAACCAGCCTGGAAGTGGGCGCGGAATATTATCCCCTGGAAAATTTCAAGCTGGGGATAACACTGTTCCGCATCGACATGCAGGATGAAATCGAATACGTCTATACGTCATTTTACACAGGCTATAATCAAAATGTCGGCAAAACGCGCCACGATGGCGCGGAAATTTCCGCTTCCTATCTGTGGCAGAAGTATCTCAAAGTTTACGGAAATTTAACCTACCACAAAGCGACTTTTGAAAACGGTATCAACGAAAAGAAAGAAATGCCACTGGTGCCCAATCGCATTATTAACGCCGGTCTGGAAATCTACCTCCCCTATAACGTGACGCTCAAACCGGAAATTCGGCATGTGGGCGATGCGTATTTGTCCGGCGACAACAACAACAATGCCGAGAAAATTGAATCCCTCACACTTCTGAATATCTATGTGCATTATAAACCAACTTTCGGCAGGCTGAATCTGACTGCATTTGCGGGTGTTGAAAATCTCACCGATACAATGTATTCGTCTTTTGGTATCGATTACGCCCAGTACGGGATGGATAATTTCTACTACCCTATGCCGGGGAGAACCCTCAAAACCGGCATTTCTTTTGAGTTTTAAAATTCATGTGTGATAGGGTCTTTGAGCCACACCGCGCATGAATTGAGCGTTATTACGGCGTTCATGCGATTGATTTATTTTGTGTTTTATTATAGTAAAACATGCGTGTGAATTCAATAAATACATTAAGGGAATAGATGACATGAATCAAAAAGTTACAGTGGTGGGATCGGGCAATGTCGGGGCGACGGCGGCGCAGAGGCTGGCGGAAAAAGAACTGGCTGATGTCGTGTTGATCGATATCATTGAGGGCGTGCCGCAGGGTAAATCTCTGGATCTAGCCGAGGCCGCTCCGATTGAAAAACATGACGCGCATCTCACGGGCGCAAACAGCTATGAAGCTTCGGCCAACTCCGACATCGTCATTATTACGGCGGGAATTCCCCGCAAACCGGGCATGAGCCGCGACGATCTTCTGGCGACCAACCGGGGCATTATGAAAAACGTAACCGGGCAAGTCGCAAAATATTCACCCAACACTATTTTGATCATCGTCAGCAATCCCCTCGACGCCATGTGTCATGTGGCGATGGAAGAAAGCGGTTTCCCCAAAAACCGGGTCATCGGCATGGCCGGCGTTCTGGATTCCGCACGGTTCCGCACTTTTATTTCAATGGAACTGAATGTCTCCGTGGAAAATGTTCACGCACTCGTTCTGGGCGGTCACGGCGATACCATGGTTCCGCTGCCGCGCTTTTCCACCGTGGCGGGCATACCGATTACGGAACTGATGTCTCCTGAGCGAATTGATGCGCTGGCCACACGCACCCGTAACGGTGGCGCGGAAATTGTCGAGCTATTAAAAACAGGCAGCGCCTACTACGCGCCGGCCTCGGCAGCAGTCGAGATGGCGGAATCTATCCTGAAAGACAAAAGGAAAATTTTGCCCTGTGCCGCTTATCTGGAAGGTGAATATGGCATTTCCGGTTTGTTCGTCGGCGTACCGGTAAAGCTGGGCAAAAATGGTATCGAGCAGATTATTTCTCTCCGGCTTACAGCGGATGAGAAAAAAGCATTGGACAAGTCCGCTGCGGCTGTGCAGGAACTGGTGGATGCGATGAAAGGAATGTCATGAAACGCAAGATCATCAATATCGACGAGAAAAAATGCACCGGCTGCGGCTTGTGTGTGCCGGGCTGTCATGAAGAGGCGATAAAAATCATCGACGGCAAGGCAAGACTGGTTAATGATGTTTTTTGTGACGGACTCGGCGCATGCCTGGGCGAGTGCCCCGAAGGCGCGCTGACCATCGAAGAACGCGAAGCCGATCCTTTTGATGAGAAACGGGTTCAGGAAAACATTACCCGCAAAAAACGGGGACACTCTCAGCTCCTTCATGGCGAAGCAACCCCGCAAAATCTTAATGTCATGAGCCAAGCGGGCAGTTGCCCCGGTTCGGCTCACGCCGCATTTGAACGTAAGGCGCAAGCTGTCCCCGGTAAAACGCAGGCAGGCGAGCAATCATCCGAACTGACCCACTGGCCGATCCAACTGCATCTGGTGAATCCCGCAGCCGATTTTTTCCGCGGCAAGGATGTAGTGCTGGCCGCGGACTGCGTGGCTTTTAGCGTAGGTAATTTTCACGAGCGGTTTCTAAAAGGCAAAAGTCTGGCTATTGCATGTCCCAAACTCGACGAGGGGCAGGATGAGTATATTGAAAAAATCCACAGGATGGTGGATGAGGCCAAAATCAATACACTTACCGTGGTGATGATGCAAGTGCCCTGCTGTCGGGGATTAATGCAAATCGCCCAGGCCGGCTTGCAGAAGGCAACAAGAAAAGTGCCGCTGAAAGCCATTGTCATTAGTATTCAGGGTGATGTGCTTTCTGAGGAATGGGTGTAGATTAAAGGTCAAATGAAGTGTACATTTATGCGATGTCTCGCATCCATATGGAAAACGAAGCCGGTATGTATAGCGGCGACGCTTTTCTACTGGCTGGTTTTCCTGCGAGAGAGCGTCAGTAAAACACCGCCCAGTCCAAAGGTAATGGCTAAAACTTTTATCAGCGTCCCAATATAGAAGGGTATCCAGCCTAGAAGCCATAGCAAACCCAATCCCACCAATGTCTCTTTAACCATTGATTTCTTATATCCGTGAAATAATTTGGTGATGATAAAATTACCCAAGAGTGAACTAAACGCGATGAAACCGATAATAGCCGCCAGAAGGAGGGCTGCAAACGCCAGCGGCATTAGAAAAATACCGATAATGGATATGGCCAGCAGCATAAAAAAGGGTACAATCATCAGCGTCGCCAGAAAACCCGATAAAAAAGATTTTATCTTGTTTGTCTGAATGGCATTGGCAATAGCGGCCAATGACCGGGGAGTCAGCAATGTCATGATCAGCGCGATAATCAGAATAATGGCGAAAAAGCACAGAGAAATGATATTTAAGATTAATGACCAGCCTTCCGATTCACCCCGCAGGGCGGAGGCAATGGATGATGACAGAGTGGATGAGTTTATTTCCGTGATATCGCCGAAAACCATAGAACCACTACCCTTTGCTACAACACCACCTATGACGATCACTTTGCCCCGAACAACGGCTTTATTGGTCAATACAACGGAGCCGGCAACGGCCAGAACATTTTGGTCAACAAGCCCGTTAACCGTGATCTGTCCGCCAACAGCAACAACGTTATCCACTTTTTGCCCTTCTGCGATGGTGATATCATGGCCTAGTTTAAAAATAATTTTTGCTTCGACGGGTAGCGATAAAAACATTATAAATGTTATGGTGATGATGGCAGTTAGTTTAAATCTCATTAATCAACCTTTTCCTGTCGCCTTTCGTCGGGCAATGAATTTTTGACGGGCATATGCAATAAAACCGGGCATGACGGAAATAATTACGATGACAATGATCACGACTGTAAAATTGCTTTTGACTGTTGGTATATTGCCGAAAAAATACCCGCCCAGCAGAAAAATGCCAATCCACGCAATGCCGCCGGTAATATTAAATAATATGAATTTAGAATAACTCATGGCGCCGACACCAGCTACGAAAGGAGCAAAGGTGCGAATAAACGGCATAAAACGGGCAATAATAATGGTTTTGCCACCATGCTTTTCGTAAAACTCATGCGTTTTCAGGAGATATTTCTTTTTAAAAAAACGGCTGTCTTCATAACTGAAAACTTTCGGGCCGATATAATGGCCGATCGCATAGTTGACACTGTCCCCGGCGATCGCGGCAACGCAAAGTAAAATCAATAGCGCTTCAATATGCAGCGCCCCCAGCGCGGCCAGCGCGCCCAGAGCAAAAAGCAGCGAATCCCCCGGCAGAACCGGCGTTACCACCAAGCCGGTTTCGCAAAAAATAACAATAAATACAATAACATAAACCCATACACCAAAGCTCTCAACGATCACCGGCAGGTACTGATCGAGGTGGATGAAAAAATCTATAAATAAGATGATTATGTCCATAAATATGTTATACTCGCTTCAGGCAGAATAATATTAAAAATTACGCGAGACATCTTATATAAGGTTAATAGCGAGAGTGTCAATCTGAAAAAGATTATCTATAAGAAAAGGGGAAGGCAAGCATGAGAACAAAAAAGGATTACATCAAAGGGCTTACCAAGATGAAGCGTAATTTGTACTTCGACGGCCAACTTATCGACCGCGACGATGAATTACAGATGCGGTGTCTCAACACCATCGGCACGACGTACGACGAGGCGGAAAAACCGGAAAACCAGGATTTAATGACGGCCATCTCGCATCTGACAGGTGAACGTATCAATCGGTTCACCCATGTTCATCAAAACAAAGAAGACCTGCACAAGAAACAGGATATGACGCGCATGCTCTGTCAGAAGGTTGGCGGCTGCATCCAGCGCTGCATGGGCATCGACGCCACCAATGCCATCTACAACGTCTCTTTTGAAGCCGACAAGATGAATAACGGGGCGACACAATATCACGAGAATTTTAAAAAGTGGCTGACCCGCTTCCAGACCGAGGATCTGATCGGCTGCTGCGCTCAGACGGATGTGAAGGGCGACCGGTTGCTGCGTCCTGCGGACCAACCTAACCCAGGCTCCTATGTTTACATCAAGGAACGGCTGAAGGACGGCATCGTTGTGGAGGGCTGTAAGGTCCATATCTCCGAAGCCTCTGTGGCGGATGAAGTTCTGGTCGTACCCACCCGCGCCCTGCGCCCTGAAGATAAGGACTATGCGGTAGCCTTTGCAATTCCCGGTGACTGGGACGGTCTCAAACAGGTCGTAACCATCCATTCCCTGAGGGAACGGGAACATTACCAGCGCGGTTTTATGCCGGGATCTACGGACTCTTATATGATCTTTGAAAATTGTTTTATTCCCTGGGAACGAGTCTTTCTGGCCGGGGAATGGCAGCATGGCGGCGTTAATGCCCTTCTTTTTGCACTGTTTCACCGACACTCCTATTCCGGTTGCAAACCCGCTATCGGTGACGTTATCCTTGGCGCGGCAGCTCTGGCCGCCGAAGTAAACAATATCCACAAGGAATCGCATGTCAGGGAAAAACTTGCAGAAATCATTATGGTTACAGAGCTGGGCTATGCCGCCGGTTATACGGCATCCGATCTGGGCGGCCCTCAGGTTTTCATGCCC
>CAIVDK010000156.1 GCA_903904655.1 uncultured delta proteobacterium
CCAGTACAAACCACAGGAAGATATGAAGGCTTTCGTGCACCGGATTGACCAACTCATGTACCAGGGGAAAAAGAACGGGAAAGACAGGGTTTGTTCTGAGTCGTAGAATCAAGACGGTTCCGGCTATCCACGACACCTTCTATGACCCCGAAGCGGTGGAGACCTGTTTGCGGCTGTAAAATGAGAATGCGTATAAATTCGATTGAATTTTATTCATCATTACTTTCCCTTTTGTTATCCGGGGATGTATAAATGAAAGGCAGGGACATGGCAAACACAGGAGCAGCAAATATTAAAAAACATTTCGTGATGATTTTCGCGATCTGGACCGTAGGCATCTTAGCATCTCTGGGAGGTAATATATACGAGTTAAGGCATTTCATCGTGACAATTGCGCGAACGAGTGCCGAAACCACATATGGCAAAGATCTCATCTATCGAAGATGGGTTTCAACCCATGGTGGGGTGTATGTGCCCGTTTCAGAGATAACCCCACCCAATCCTTACCTCAAAGTACCCAATCGTGACATCACGACATCCCATGGTTTATCGCTAACGCTGGTTAATCCGGCCTACATGACCCGCCAGGTCAATGAAATGGCCATGCAAATGAGTGGCTTCCAAGGACACCTCACCAGCCTTAATCCCCTCCGACCCGAAAATCGTCCTGATCTCTGGGAAGCAGGAGCTCTGAAAGCATTTGAGCGAGGAACAAAAGAGGCCGGTTCCATCGAAATGATATCGGGGAAAGAATATTTTCGTTTCATGCGTCCCTTTGTCACGGAAAAGTCGTGTTTGAAATGCCATGCAGCGCAAGGGTATAAAGAAGGGGATATCCGAGGGGGAATCAGCGTATCCGTTCCCATGGATCCTTTGAAGGCTATTGAGCGATCTCGTATGGGCGAATTGATGCTCGCCCACGGTCTTCTATGGATGATCGGTCTGGTCGGAATCGGCGCCGGCACAAACCGTTTGCGGAAACAAACGCTTCTAAGTGAAAAACTTGAGGAAGAGCTCTTTAGCCTTTCGATCACCGACCCACTCACTGGCCTGCACAACAGAAGGGGCTTTTTATTTCTTGCAGAACAGCAGTTGAAATTAGCTGAACGGAATAAGAGCGGAATGGTTCTCTTTTTTGCGGATCTTGACGGGTTGAAATGGATCAACGATACGCTGGGTCATGAGGAAGGAGATAAAGTGCTCATTGAAGCGGCAACCGTGTTAAAAGAAACTTTCAGAGCCTCCGACATCATTGCTCGCCTGGGAGGAGATGAATATGCCGTCCTTACCGCTGATATAACAGAAGAAAATTCTGAGGCCTTTACTGCCCGGTTGCAATCTCTGATCGACGCACAAAACAAACAGGAAAACCGGAGATACAGACTTTCTATCAGCGTAGGCTGCTCTTACTATGATCCGGAGAATCCCTGTTCTCTTGATGAACTCATGACCTCTGCGGACAAATTGATGTATCTGCAGAAGAATATCAAAAAAGGCCTCCTCCCGCAAGGGGTCTCCCTTTCGAGCAGGTATCATTTGATTTGAAAAGCTCTATCATTGCCTCGCCAATCATGGTTATCTGATCCTGGGGAAGGCGGAAGCGCCGACCATAAAGTATCAGCGTTGCGTAAGCAGAGTGATTGATTTCAGCCCGATCTACCGGAAAAGATAAAAAGGGGAAAGGTGAAACGATGAAACTAAAAAATCTGAAAATCGGCGCGCAACTGAGAATAGGACTGGGCATTATTATGGCGTTTGTCATCTTCCTCGGCGCCCTGGCCTGGCAACAGACGGACCAGCTCTGGCTCCAGACCAAGGGGCTCTATGAACATCCCCTCATGGTCCGCCGAGCGGTTGACAAAATCATGATCGACGTCCTCATCATGCACCGGGACATGAAAGATCTGATCCTGGCCGGGAATGAACAGCAGAAACAGTCCCTCGTTCAGGATCTTGACGTCCGCGAGGCCGACGCCTTCGGGCAGTTCGACATCCTCTATGACCGCTATCTCGGCCCCCGGAATGACATTGACGAAGCCCGCAATCACTTCGTGCAATGGAAATCCATCCGCGACGAGACTATTCGTCTTCTGCGGGCCGGAAAAACCGCCGAGGCGCTGAGGCGCACCAAATCGGACGGCATCGGCGGCGGTCAGATGGAAAAAGTATTGAAAGAAGCCGAGGATATCAGTGCCTTCGCCAAGAACAAAGGCGACCAGTTCTACCGCGCTGCCGAAGCGCAGCATAACGCCCTCCGCCGCCAGTTGGGCGTCATCGTCGCCGTCATTCTCCTGCTGTCCCTGATTGTCTTCTGGCTTCTGCTGAAAGGGATCAAAACGCCGCTCTCGGAGCTGACTTCAACCGCGGATCGGTTTAGTCGGGGTGAACTGGACGCCC
>CAIVDK010000157.1 GCA_903904655.1 uncultured delta proteobacterium
TATAGTCCGTGGCACCGTGCGTGAGGCAAATGGCAAGCCGGCCAGAAACACCATCGTTCGCGCCTACGACCAGGATCTGCGTGAAAATCAACTGCTTGGCAAGGCAGCAACCGATTCCGAAGGGCAATACAAGATCTCATACAATTCCCTTAAATTCCAGCGTGCCGAGAAAACCAGCGCCGATTTATTCGTGGTTGTCGTGAATGCAAAGGGTAAGGAACTGGTCTCGTCCGGTGTGTTTTTCAACGCTCCGGTCGAGGCGATTATCGACCTGACCCTGTTAACGAATGGAAAGACCTTATCCGAGTTCGAGCTTATGCTTGAGGCAATTCTACCTTTGCTCATCGGCCAGGGCAAAGGTAACACCGACCTTAAAATCACCGAATTGGAAGAGAAGGATATCGTTTTCCTCAGCAAAGAGACAGGACAGCCCGGCGAGCGCATCGGCTTCCTCCTGGCGGCAGTCAAAGCCAATTTGGAGACAGGGGAGACCGGGCTTCCATTGATTGGCACACATGTGGCCCCATCCGTTGCCGGCATGATCCCTGTGGAAGCTTTTTATGGCTGGTTTCGCCAGGGACTCCCCGGTAACCTGTCTGGATTGCGACAGCAAACACCTGGAGCATTAAGAAAGAGTTTGTTGTCAGCAATCCGCGAGTTGATAGTGCCGTTCATAGACACAAAACAAGTCGACGTCTATATTTCTTTGCTGGGTAACTCGCAGTGGGAAGAGGTCAGGGAATTAATACAAGCCGCAGGGTTTAGTTCGGCTGAACAAGTGGTTTTGAGCAATCATTTTGACAACCTCGATGCAGTGCAAGACGTCGCTTTGACCGGTCTTATGCAAGCTGGTGTGCTAACCGATTCACAAGCGGATCTGCTGGGCCTTGCTGCTTCTATTCAACGACTTATTCAAGCTCCAGTGAATATGCTGGGAACCCTGCTGGAGACTGCCCCTCCAAAATTAGCTCGACCATTGGTTCGCAGTGAAGACTTAGCCCGATTGCATCCACAGGATTGGCAGAGTTTGATCAAGGCTGCCGGAATTACTCCTCCTGATGGTCAGTCAATAGAAGAATTTGCACAAGAGCTTGAAGAAGTCGCAGTGAATACTTATCCCACAGTGGGCCTGATGCATCGCGCCGCCAGGGTTCCTGAACTGCTTGAAGATCATTTTCGGGCTATTCAGCCACAAACTGAAACGCTCAAAAAAATATGGGCCTTGACTGTTAATGACCCTGACTTGTCAGATTTAGTTGATAAATTGCCATCTGACCAACAAGAAGCGATTGCGGAAATTCAAAATTTTGTTCGCTCGCATCCTGGGATAGATACAGATTTGCCTTTCGGAAAATTGCAGGAAGCTGCTTCGATTTGGGTAGGCCAATTAAATGAGTTTATTAAAGCGAATGAAGACCAGGATTTACTAGCCAAAGATTTTTCCGCACTGGCTGATAAACCTGTCAGACTTAATTTCGGTAGTTTGCCCCGTGAGCCGATACTTCGTGAGCTCAAGGCTTTACAGCGCATGTTGGCTGTGGCCGAAAATGCCACCTATGCACAGGTTTTAATGAGGGCGGGCTTCTATTCATCCACGCAGGTGGCACTACTCACCCGTGAAACTGTTATGGAAAAGACGGGATTAGATTATGCTGAAGTTGAAGTTCTGCGTGGGCGTGCTTTAGAGCAAAGCGGCCAGGTTGCTACAGCATATTTTGCGATTCTTGATGCAGTGCAAACTAAAAACATGGTTACCGGCGCCGCCGATATTGGGAAAATTCAAGAGTTAGATGTGCTGCGAAAATTGTTCGGAAACATGGATGCCTGTGAGTGTGCGCATTGCTTATCAGTGTTGAGCCCTGCTGCATATTTTGTTGATTTGATGTACTATATTGAGAGGTTTATTTCTCAGCCTGAGGAAACCAAAAGGGCACTCAGTGTACGCAGGCCAGATCTTTGGGCATTGCCATTGAGCTGTGAAAATACTAATACAATAGTGCCTGCCCTGGACATTGTGAATCGTGTATTGGAAGGTTGGTTGAAGCAGAAATTAAATGTTGGTTCGTCTGTGGCCGTCTTCAATGAAATTGCCACACGGGCTGCTACCAGTTTCAATCTGCCTGTCAATTTTCCATTGCAGAGACTTGAGATACTGCTGGCGCATTTTGGTTTGTCGCGCGACAGGGTAGCGCAGGCCTTGGGGTGGGCTGCAACAGAACGCGTACGAACGAGACTTCAGTTGACCTATCAAGAGGCTGAATTGATCTCGACACCTAAGACCGTTGACCCTAGTGCAGCAGCGCTTTATTTTGAGCAATTGTACGCCACAAGTTTATCGCATATTGACGTTGATGCTGTATTAGCAAGTGATTACGACCTTTCACAACTTCAGCGTATTACAAAAACAGATCGCAATGTATTGCGTGAATTGGTGCTTAGTCGATTTATTAGTACTGATGGATCAACGAATCCCTCCATCACAATGAAACTGGTTGCCAGTACCGGCTCTGTGCAAAATGACTACGAAATGATTCGCGGCTTAAGTGTTAGACGGCTTGATCGCCTGCATCGTTTACTAAGGCTGTGGCGGGTATTGCCTTGGACTGTGGGTGAAATTGATTATGTCCTGATGCGCTTATCAGCCCGGCAATCACTTGCCCCTGCCGAAATTACCACAGATGTACTGGGCGACATCGTTAGCTTGCTTGATCTTGCCGATCGCACCCGTTTGCCATTAGATGAGTTGATGAGTCTTACCGGAGCGATTCCCGATATTGGCTTGCATGGTGATGATAGCTTATTTAATCGTCGCTTTAATACGCAACCATTTGTCGTGCGTGATGGTATATGGCCGGCAGATTTACCGGCCCAGTTGAAACATCCTGCATTCGAGCCTGATGAAGGAATTTCTGCGCCCGATAAAAATACTCTGACGCGTCTCCTGGCTGCCCTGCAAATTGATAATTCTCAGTTTTTGGACTTGGTCAATGGATTGGCCAGCGCCTCTGTAGCCGCCAATGAAACATTGAAAAAACAAGTGAATACAGGGCGCTATGTGATTCAGCTTACTTCTGTGTCATTGCAATTACTCTATCGTCATGCACGACTGGCCCGCCTGTTAGGGGTAAAGGTATCCGTATTGCTTCGCTTGATGGCTTTGACGCCAGAACTGAATAGCAAAGCATCTAATAGACAATTTGTAGAATCTATGTCAGATTTATTGGCCTCGCTGCGATTTGCCGATGCGCAACAAGCCAGCGGCTATAAGTTAGAGCAAATTGACTGGCTGCTTAATCCTGCAAATGTGCCAGCCCTTACGCGGGCTGCACAAGAGATTGCTACAAGCGTAGTGCAAACAATCGCTCAAGAACGGCGACTCATTATTGCATCAAAAACGCTAACAACCATTGGGCTAACAGAGGATGAATCAACGCAAGCCATACAAAAGCTAAACGAAACGATTCTTGAACCTTTTGGTTCAACGGATGAATATCGTTTCCAATCCGGCGTAGCGATTAGCGATATTGAGCCACAAGTTCTGAGTAAGTTAAGCGCAACGCTCGATTTTGATGTTGCTGAGACAGCCATTCTTTCGCTCACCAGGCATCTTGGTGAATTTGAAGATACCGCACTATCAGCACCCTTATATATTGACGATGTCAGTTCCAGGCAGATAGTGGCGGATAACTTAGTGTCGGTTGCGAAACCCAAAAATGCGTTTTTAAGAATCCGCGAAGAAGATTTAACGGCAATACCTGTGCAGCGTGCACGCTACCGTATTAATCCAATTTTTGATCAAACACTTCCCGAAGGTCGGTTACAAAATATTGCTACCGGGTTGTCAGATAAGATTGTAAGAGAGTGTTTAAAAGCCATGTATGCGGCTGGAAACACAAAAGTATTGCCAGAGACACTATTTCAGAAGATCTTCCTTTCAGAGCAGCAGTCGCGCTGGCTTGCGGCTGCAAATATGGCTGAGTCTCCTGAGCAATCGCAGCCTTTAATAAAAAGTCCCTCTGCTGATGGCGTGTTACTGAACCCGATATTTTTTGCTGCCGGATCAGCACCAACTTTAGTGCTTAACAAATTATTAACAAAGCAAATCAACACACTACTTGGTCGCTATCATTGGCAATTGGTATTTGATGAAGTTGTGGGTAGTGAACTTGGCATCCAGGCTGGCAAAGTAACTGAGTTCAGATCTTATGATTTCCCGCTCAACACCAATGCGATTATTCAGGCATTGCTGGGGGTGGCGACCGATTTATTGCCGCTAACTCAATGGATTGTTCAGGTACAGAGACTGCAATGCCTATTACAGAATCCAATATTTGATATTGCTGCATGCCATTTGGTACTAGCCTCCTGGCCGAGAGTCACAGCGTTACCCACACGGCAAATACTTTGGAATCAAATACTTTCAGTCTCTGCCTATGCTCGCTGGCTGAAGGCAGTAGGCAACGTCATGCCGGAAGCGGCGGTTCGGCGAATGGCTATTGAGCATTTGCTGCAAACTTCAGTGACTCAAGATTTAGCCGAACAATATATTGCCGAGGCCTTGGCGGTACCGGTCGATGACATCAGGAGTGCACGACCCGTAACGCCAGCTCATGGCCAATGGTTTAAACGTCTTGATCAATGGGCTCTGATTCTGGAGATTACTTCGAGGCTTGGAGTAAGTGGGGAAACTTTGAGCCGCATGCGACCAAAAACAATATCTGAAACGGTTGGCACCAGCACAGTGACGGTGGAAGATATAGGTAGTTTATGGCGTGCCGCAGACGATATTCATGCCGCATTCCGTACGAAGTATTTTGATGAAGCTATCTTCAATGAAAAATCCGAAGCTTTCGAAGACCTCACTCGATCGAAACAACGTGATGCGTTGGTGGCGTTTCTTGTTAGTGAATATGCATTTCAGGGACCATCACAGCTTTATGCTCACTTCTTGCTGGACGTGGAAGTTAGCGGATGTGCCCGCACATCTGAGCTGGTTTCTGCCACCACAAGTTTACAGCTTTATGTTCATCGCGTATTGATGGGGCTGGAAATATCAGATTCACAAGGATATGTGCAGTTTAATTCAGAGGATGCGCGCAAGGAATGGATCTGGCGTAAGCATTACCGGGTATGGGAAGCCAATCGTAAAGTCTTTTTGTACCCTGAGAATTTTATCGAGCCCGATCTGCGTGATGACAAAACGCCGCTTTTTCGTGATCTGGAATCCGAATTGCTACAAAGGCAGATCAGCACCGGTGAAGCAGAAGAAAGTTATGCGAAATATCTGAGTGGCTACAGTGAACTGGCAGACTTGAAGGTTGTTGGTGCGTTTCATGATGTTGAAACAGATGTTTTGCACCTGGTGGGCGTCACTGAAAGCGATCCGCCGATTCACTACGTACGCCAGGTAAATAATATGACAATGAGTGAAAGCATGGTATCAAAACCTTTGCATTTTGGTCCGTGGGAAAAACTGAATGTGCAGATGCCGGTGAAATGGGTAGCACCTGTTATTTATCAGCGTAAGTTAATGTTGTTTTGGACTGAGATTACGACGGTTCCAGGTAATCGAAAGATTGATAATGAGAATTATTTTGATGGTTACGAACATAGTTTCAAAGTAAAGTGGATTGAAAGGAAGCCCGATGCGTCGTGGTCTGCGCCGCAAGAGATATATTTTTTAGATGGCGAGAGCCGTCGAAAATCTCAATATGCAGATCCACTTGTCATCTATTGGGAGCCAGCGACTATAGCCGGAAATTATGTGCCATTTCCTCTTTTTCTTACGGATTATCGAGCGGCATTTAGAGGCTTAGAGAAGAACACAACGGAAGGCCATATTCCTATCGGAATCCAGATTGAACACTATAAGGCTGAGCCAAAATCCGTTGGGTTGGATCGAACAGGTTGGTTTTTGGCAGGACTACCTGACAAGATAGAGGATTATAGGTCAGTTCATCATCATGGTGCCCCAATTGATGCCCATACGTTGACGGGTTGGAACTGGGAGCGGGCTTTCCCAACAGTCAGATTCATTGGTTCAGGCGCATCAGTAACAGAGACACTACAGATTGCCGCGATGAACTCCGATGTTCACGGCTTCATGCCGATAAGCGAACGTCGCATTCCTTTTGTGTCTTATGCCGACATTGAGGCTGGCAGGAATAATCTTGCTGCGGCGCATGGGATGTATTCGTTCTTCTTTAATGGAAACCAACTGCGTAGATCAAGTGACAATAGGATATGGCCGGTGGGTCACCATGTGGTCTATAGTACAAATTATTTGCTTACAGAAAAATCGGACGATACAAAAGTCACAATATTCAACGCAAATATTTCCGATGGTCTGGTGGTTAATTCGCGTGCCTGCGTATCAGAACCTGGAAGCAGTGTTGATGCGTTTCGTGCGAGTGCTGTATTGCATGCCGGAACATTTCAGGTGCTGGCAATAAGTGCAGCTCAACCCAGGCTGATTGCACTTTCCAGTTCTCTTGCTCAACCGATTTTGAAGCAACTTGCAGCAAAGGGCCTTCCGGGCCTGCTTAATCTTAAATTCGAGAACGATCTGAACGAAGCAGAGCCCTTGCAAGATAAGCTCATTGGAGCAAAATTTGGCTCGGGTGCTTTTGGTACTTATTCGCGCGAAACATTTTTCCACATTCCCTTCCTGATTGCAAATCATCTTAATAGCCAACAGCGTTTTGCCGAATCACAACAGTGGTATCACTATATTTTTAATCCGATGAATTCGGCCAACCCTTGGCAGTATCGTGAATTCAATGGTCTTGCCGTGGAGTCAATGCGAAAAATGCTGACCGACCCTGCGGCACTTGCTGCCTATCGTAGTGATCCTTTCAACCCACACGCGATTGCACGTACCCGACTGAGCGCTTATCAAAAATCAATAGCGATGAAGTACATCGATAATCTTCTGGATTGGGGTGATAAATTGTTTTCCCAGTTCACGATGGAATCGTTAAACGAAGCAATGATGTTGTATGTGTTGGCGTCGGATATCCTGGGACAAAGACCGGCTCAGTTACCCCGCTGTGCAGATGAAAAGTCACGCACTTATGCACAAATCAAACCGAGCCTGAGTGCCGTCAGCGATTTTCTGATTGAGGAAATCGAGCAAATCATTATCAACCCTGACAGGCACAAAGGTATAATGAAATCGATTCAATCAGCTGATTCGCCAATCCGACATACCCGATTTCGAGCCGCATCCTCAAGCGCGATATCATACGCAGCAACGATGAATGA
>CAIVDK010000158.1 GCA_903904655.1 uncultured delta proteobacterium
ATTGAGACATAACATCTCCCTATGAAAATTAATATTCTTTTTGACTATTTCAAGCTAATTCACAAAACCCTCCTCTTTCTATCGTTTCCTATTAAGATTGAATTATTAATAGGTCACTGCAGCACCTGGAAAAAAAGTCTTTCAGTAGTTCTGAATAGTGCCGGTCTTGGTTCTTAGGACAGGGACCAGGGCTTAATAAGAGGGAATATGCACTAGGTTAAGATTCATGCCGCAGCTTGTTTCTGCGCTAGTGTGCCGTATCAAAAGAAGTTGCGAACACACCTTTCTGATTCATGAGACGCAGAAATACATGTTCTGCCGTCGCTCCAACAAGTCTACTGTCGATTACTTTATCTTCTGGTTTCATTTGTAAGATCTCCGTTTTCCCAACAACAGAAACAAAAAATGCCCGCATCTCGGAAATGTTCTAACATAATTAACCCCCTCAGTCATTTTGGGTAATGGATAACAAATGTTGCCAAACAAGCTTGTCCCCAGACATGCCTTCAACATTAATCTGATCGACCATACGACCTGTCATAGTTCCAATATATTTTGAAATTGTAATTTTATAACCCATATTTTGTAAATCCGTTATTGCTTTTTGAATAACCAAAATCTTTTTATCTAACTTTGATATTGGCATTTTCTGTCACCTCACTTTGATATTTGATTAATCGCATAGATAGAACGACTTTGAGTCGAGCAGATTGGTTTCTTCCGACATAAAGGTTGATGTTTGTTTTTTCCGTTTACCTCCTGGCTCCAACGGTGCCAAAAGATTTCAACCATGTATCCGTTGGTTCCAGCCACCACAATACCTGTCAATTCATATCATAATTATCGCCGCAACATTATAATTTATTTCGGCTGGTTGAAGTCTATCTCATTTTTGTCGATGTTGCCGGTGTGTGCAGAGGAAGCTATACTTACTGGTATTCTTTTCCAGTTATTAATCCACCTGAGGCCACTTTTATGTTTTTTAAAATTCCCCAGAGAGTGACTTTTATATAGGAACTTAACTTTTGGACGATGTGGGCGTGCCCGGAAGCATCCTTTTTTTCCATCGATGGATTTCTATTTAAATACTGATCGATACATTCATGGTTGGAATCAAGTAGTCTCAGACCCGAGACCACAAGTTCATTCTTCAGCCGATAAAGGATGCGCTGAAAGAAGCCCGACAGGCGCGGTTCGAGCATGGCGAAACGCCGGAGGTATGGTGATATATTTAGAGTGGTAATACGCAGGATGAATCTAAAAAAAATGAAATGGACTGGTTACTGCATACATCTACCTATACGGAATTGATTACGGGAGGAAACTGAAGATTCCCATTAATAAGCTTCAATTTCATTTATTTGGTTCCCGCCGCCTTTTGAGGATGTCGATTAATGAAGGACCCTGCAGAAGCAACAGGGTCGGGCAGATTTCTTTTTACACTTTCTGGCATGGCGGCACCATCGGTGCCAACACGCATGGTGTAGTCACTGTCGAAGACATCGAGAAGAATGCCGATATTGGTCTTCGTGTCGTCCGCCATCAGCCGCTTCAGTCTTGTCTCAGTCACAGGTTATTTCCTTCATTGTTCAAATAAGAGCTTTGAATTCCTTGCCCAGCATGGCGAGGGCGACCGGATCTTACGCAGGACTAAAATCCCTTACCATTCGTACCCGAGAGCCTTGGCAATCGGTCCCGCCGCGCGTTTGAGTAAGCACTTTTCGATGGGGCCAATGGATTTCTTTTCGCGCTCATATTCCAAACCATCGACTTTGATATTCAGGATTGCTCGATCAATACGGATATCCAAATGGTTTTCGATTTCCTCAAGCGATGTGCGACCGCTGACGATGTCCTCATACCGGACAATCAATCCATCCAGTTCTCCTCCGAATTGGATGAATCCTTCCACGCGCTCGCGCCAGTGCCTTCCAAAAGCTGTCGGTGTGATTATCGGCTGGTGAGGAAAGGTGTTGTACCAGCCACCCCCGCGACGACGATAGGAGAGATACGCATCCAATGGATGGCGATGAAGGAAAAGAAAACGCCCCTTGGGGAATAACCAACGCAGGTATCTGGCGTCATCGATGGTTAGCCGCACTTCCTTGATGCCCCAGCGAACCGCACCTGCCCGCATGGCCGGGTTGGCAAACAGGGTCTCGAAGAGGGCACGATGGCTCTTCCGCCAATTCTCGATCGGCGGGAACAGATTGGCGATCCATTGATTCGGCAAGTGATCACGGCTCTCCCCATGGAAGAACCACTTCTGTTTGGGCCAACCAGGACGGAAGGCCTGAGTCGTTTCGGCAAGAGCCTGGATCAGCCCGCACTCGTGGTATGGCTCGCCCCAGATCAGCACCCGAGTATCAGACATGATCAATCGCTGCAGCAAAGTCGAACCCGTACGCCATCCGGCAGACAGGAGAAAGATAGGTTCCTCCTCTTTCTCAGAAGCGTTGGTCGCATACAACACTTCCAGCTGCTTGATGCCGTTGATGATCCCAGAATCGAGTTTCAGCGATTCCCGACGCGCCGAATGCGCCTGCACGCAACACCGAAGCAGGCATTTCATATCGTGGATTATGTCCATTGAAGAGCTTGCTTTCTTTGGAAGTGAGTATAGGGAAGCCACTCTTGCATGTCAATGCAATATTACCACACAATGCAGTGCTCAACACTGATGACGGCACCGGGGGCAAATTGCGGCATCCATCCTCTTGAGAAATCTGTTCATCTTCTGTTCATTTCATCTGAAAAATCGTTGTTTTTTACGGAATTCAGGCAGTCCTCTCCGGCACGCCTTCTTTCACAATGTGTTATGACTGCGTGTGCCCGAAAATTAATGTGCGTTCCATACCGGTGGTTCTCATGGGGCGATCGGGGTGGAATCCCCGGTCACAGCCGGGTTGTCAATGATATTGTCGAATCTGCATGCCGCAGGCGCGGTCGGTAGAGCCGCAACAGGCCATTGGTGTTTCGCTTTGCTCACTGCAACTCAAGGCTCGCCAGGCGCTGTTCCGCCGGATTGCGAATTTTGTAGGGAAACGAATGAAGCAGCGGCTTCAGATCACGGACATGCCCCTTGGCGCCGTGCTGTCGCCACCAATCCCGGCCATCTCTGAGCGTCTGAACCAGTGCGATATCCACGCCGAGATAAGCGGCCCAGTCAGTCCACTTGGCTGGAGCGTCCAGATAACCGTCGTGGTACGCAGCCCATGGAACGCCAAACGCCTGCGCAAGAATTGCACCGTGGAGACTGCCGGTAAGCACAAAATCCGCTCCGGCGATACGCCTCACAGCGCTCCACAGATTGTGGGTTTGTATGCCGTAACCGATATGCCTGTGGAGGATGTCAACGGCGGTTTTTAATGAAATTCTCCAGAACGTTTTGTCCCGGGGAGAGCGCAGAACCATAGGGGAGATGACCTCATCGCATCCGGTCTGAAGTCGCCGCTTCGTTGAGTTCATCGCCAGCAAGCGCGAAAAATGCGGGATCACCACCGTTCGCCCATGGGGTTGTATCTTTAGTGGAACGAGCTGTGGTAATAACAGGGCAGGATCACCCAGGGCAACCTGGGATGAAAGATTTAGCCCCGCGGCGGATTGGGGACCTCGTACGGCAAAGAAATGCACATCCTCCCGGCCTGTCGGTGAAAGATGTTTTCCTTTCCAGCCGCAACCCCAAACATCCAGTGGATAGCCAATCCTTTCCATGTCTTGTTTCGTCAGAAGAGATCCCACCACGATCAGGCACCGGCCCGGATTGATGACGCAAGCGTCGTCCGTCCGGCGCGGAACGCACGTGTACCCCAGCGCTCCAATCAGAGCGGGAACCAGGAGGTCGCCAAGGTTTACCACAGGATTGTTTTCTCCCCAGTAGTAACAGCGGACAAGAGGATTCGGGAGAGGATTGGCAGGCGGTGAGATCCCCGGCGGCGATTCTGGTTGAAGCAGGTGTCCAGCGGCTCTCATCTCTATGGCAGCACCTCGCTCTTCTTCATCACAGCCAGTAAGTCGCGATGAGAATATTTGCTGAGACAACAATACTCGTTTTGTGCTCCGTAGGAAACGACCCATTGGTCGCCCAGCAAAACTGCGCCGGATGGATAGACACACTGATGGATGCGCCGATCCAGTTGCCTGGGGGAATACCTGCATAAATCGGGCGGCCATAGCACCGGGGTATGCGTAAGGCAGATTGGCGCAAAAGGTGGCGTTGCGGCAAAACTGTAAAAGCCTCCTACATAGTTCAGCATATAGAGCGAACGGCCGGACAGGAGCCTGTGCATGATGCTCCGCAAACTCCTGACTGGATAAACGGAGTGAAAGAATGAGAAGTAGGCATCACCCAAGCGTATCGGTGGAGTGCTTCCACGAAGGCCTCCATAATGCCGGGCGTAAGGCGACGAATCCCAGTATAATTGATAGATGGTCCGGCACTGCACGGGACCTGTTTTGCCTAAAAGACACCTCAGCACAATATGAGGTTCAATACGATAGACGGCAAGCAAATCTCCTTCATGTTCAAACAGCATCCAGTTTTTTTCAAATTTTTGGCGTACACCTTCCAATTCCAGGGCTTGAGGAACTCTCCTGGGGGTAAGATTGTCGGGATCAAGCTCAACGATGTAAATCTTGTTGGCGCCGTGACGGGGTTCTCCCATTCCGCTATTGAAATGGAGCAACAGACGATTGCCGTAAATACAAAAACGCGGATCGGCATGCCAATCGTCACAGTCCGTCAGGTGGTCGGAAAGAGGAATAACTGAATTTCCGACCACGCGCAGCGCGGTATCCAGACGACAAAGGGCTATACGCCGCCGCCTATCCGGTCCTACAACCCGGTAAGCCATCAGGATTGAATCGCCGAAACGCGCAATGGACGGATTGAACACAAAGCTTGCTCCGGGTCGACCGGACGCCATCCAGCTTTTGGGCAGCAATTCTTCATTTTCAAAGACAATTTGTGAATGATCCGAGAACATCGTGAACATCGATCCCCTATTAAGACTGCGCCAAACTACGCATCAACGCCCGTGCCCATCGTCTTGTCCCGTATGGCGCGGCTCTCCAGCATTTGCAAAACAGCCTGCCAAACCGTTTCAACGGTAATCCCTCTCATGCATGGATGTTTGGGCGTGACGCATGAAGTTCGACCGCAGCCAATGCAGTTTACGGGATGACGCACGATGATATGCCCTGCGCCAAGCGGGTCCCAATAGCCAGGTAGCCTGCGCCCGCCCTGCAGATTAACACAGGGAACGCCGACCGCCGCTGCCAGATGTGTCGTACCCGTGTCAAGACCGATCATGAACAGACATTCCTTCAAGATCGCAGCGGTGCCAAGGACAGGAAAATGGCCGGCCGCATTGATACCCCGGCCCCACGCCGTCAGCATGCGATCACCCAGGGTTTGTTCGGCCCGACCACCGCAAACAATCATCTCATAACGGCTTAGTCTCATCAGACGATGGCCAATCTCGATGAATCGCGCGACAGGCCAAATATTTGCGGGTGACGCGGCGCCCGGACAAACAGCTATATAACGTCGATCCAGACGGTTGGACTTTTCATGCAACCACCCGCCGGCTTCATTCCGTGCTGCCTCGGACAATACCAGAAGCGGCGAAGAAAAGTCGGATTCGGCTGAGACATCCATTCCATCCCGGGCGAGATTATGAAGACGGCGGTGTGCTTCGCTTTTTTGTGGAAATAAATTGCATTCCGAAACATCGCGCCTGTTCTGAGGGTTATGCGGATGAAAGCCGATCAGAGTTGAAATGCCGACCGCCTTCATTAAATAAATATATCGTCTCAGGATGGGTTCAGAAATTCCGGCGCTACTGGTATAGACGGCGCAGCTGAATTTCATGAGACGCAGACGCAGAATAAGAGAAAGGACCGCTGGAAGGTTGTGATGATCCGGAAAGGGAATAAAGCCGTCCACTTCAGCCCCTGCCGAGATAATGTCAAAAGATGCATCCGCGATCGTTCGGTGCTGCCTGTGCATGACCCAGATTTCAGTGTCGGGACCAAAATGACGTCTCACGGCGCGAAGGGCAGGAAGCGAAAAAATGGCATCTCCAATTTTACGCTCCATGAAGGCAACCAGGAGACGCTGTGGCGTCATCCGACTACTGCAGAATCGTTTGAGTATGAGGCGCTGCGTTTGCATATAACAGTCGTACCTCAGAGGCTTTAAGATAGACTAGTGGAAGCGTCAGGAAGACGAGGACCTGGGGGGCCACTGAGTGCTTCCTTCAATGGTTCTTTTTGGAACTCAGGCTTAACCCAGGGGCGTGTGGAAACCTTTTCCACCGCGTCAATGTCGACTGTTAGGTTGTCTTTCTTTGTGTCCACGTGATCCTCCTTCACCTGAAAGATATTAGTGCGATATCCAATCTCCATCTGGATAATACGCAAGAGCGTGATAGCCGCTTGCTGCCTGTTGGCCGACAACAAATTCGAGTCCATCCTGAAGCCAGACATGCCCGGTCAGTCCACGATCGGGTAAAAAGGTTGCGCCGTAGTATAATGTTGTGCTTACGCCTCTTCTGTGCAGCATGAAATAAGCGGTGATGGCCCGATGAAAACATGTGGTTTTCATCGGGAAACGTTTCCATGCATTGAATATGGCCCGTTTGACCATTCTCCGCGCAAACTGCCTCCTGAGGCCCAACAGCTCAGGCTTGTGCGGTGGTCGTGAAACAAACCGGGTGATCTGACGAAAGGAGAGACAGGCAAGGGCCAGCCGGGCAAAAAGCAGGCAAATGATTGCCTCTGCAATCAAAAGGTTTATGGCAAGAACTCTCCGTCCGTTTCTACGCCGCATTGTCGATACTCACCAAACCTGCTTCACACAGATGTTGAAACAACTCGATGACCTCCCGTTCACAGGTTCCCTTGTCCACGCTATATTCCCGGCACAGCTGCGCGCAAACGACCTTTACCGACATGGGGGCGCTGATGAGCTCCCATGCACGAGCTGCCGACTCGTTCAAACTGTAACAGTATCCTGCCTCGCCATCAATAGCCAACAGTTCGTCATCCAGATGACTGAATAGGATGTTTTTAGTCCGCTTTACCATGCTGCCGGCGTGGATATTTATTGCCATCATATTAACTAACCGTAGGCTTTTGTATACAGTGAAGTGCCATCGCGTAACCAGCGCTTGCTTCGTTTTTCAACTCAGCAAATCCACTACTGCCTGGCAAGTTAGTCTAAACTCGAAACTGTGTCAAGAGCATGTTCATGGCCCCGTCCATTGCGGCCCAGTCTTTTGGCCGACGGAATTCCCAGACCGGCACGCGTTTTATAAGGTTGGCGCAGCGCTCCCAATGGGTGGCTGCCTGTCCCGCCGGGTCAACCAGGTCACCACGATAGGTCGCTGCCGTCACAAAGCGGTTTAGTGCTGCAAGACCAGTCCAACGCGTCAGGCGGTTCTCTCCCCAATCAAGAATGTAAATGCCGATCAGGGGCAAGGGTTGTTTTCTTTTTTCTGAAGGCAATGCCAGATGGTACTTTTCCTGCCGGAAATGATCGAGCTCCAGACCCTTTTCGCTTTTTCCCAACCGGTTGATCGCTTCCCGCCAGAGTTTGAGACGTGGTGCAGTAGGATAGATGATCGGATGGCAGCCGGTCGATTTCCCGAAACAGCAGAGGTCGTCGCCTGCAAAGCGAAAACCACGATCGATCAGCCAGGCAGCGGCGGTGGACTTACCCGACCCTGAGGGACCGCAGAAAACAACCACGCCATTAGGGAGCTCGACTGCACTGACGTGCAGTGCGAGAATGCCTCTTTGGTAAGCGAGCGCCCCCCAGGCCGAGCCGAGGAGAAAGAGACGTAACTCTCTGTGGCCTGCGTTCGGGTCGGGTGCGATCAGGATTTCGCGTCCTTTGCGCACACAATAATAACCTGTTTCAGGGACATGAAAGTGGTATTCGTCTGCAGTGATAAAGGGAAGAGCGCAAGCTGGAGGAGCCATTCCGGAAATTAGCGTAACCATGATATCGGGATCCGGGAAAATGTCGCTTTCTTCTTCCTCAAAGACCGCCCATTCAAGTATCGGCAATTCGGAGCTGACACGCAAGCCGGCATAGGTATAAAACCAATGTTCCAATCGCTAACCTCCCGCTTCGAACCATAACAGGAATCGCCCCGCCACAAGACCGCGTTCCAGAATAACGTGGTAATCGTAAATGCGGCCATTTATTTCAGATACGCTTTGCGGCCATTGTTCGACCAGGCGACGCATCCGGGTCAGGTCGAGCGCACGGCGTGCCAGTTCGCATTGTTCGATTTGATTGAGTTCCTGATACAACCCGGCGCGAGCGCTGGTCAATCGTTCGAACCAGTCCGCTGCCTGCTGGCCACGCAGGCGATTGGAGAGAATGTCCGGAGGAAGACGATTTTTCATCGCCCGTCGGATAAGGGAGCGTTGTTCTCCCTGGTGCAGGAATTGTTCTTCCGGCAGAGCAAGACAAAACTCGACAATGCGGACATCGGCGGCAGGACTGCGGAAATCCACCGAAAACATGGACCGGTAAGCGGTATCGAATAATCCCAGATCTTGAAGCGTCAGCGCTTTGTACGTCGCCACACGGTAGTCGGAGGCCGGACGGTAGTAATAGTCTTGCCCCCAGTCGCGAGCGCGCTGTGCTACTTTGTGCAATGCGGCAAAATCGGGATGGATGGGGGAGATGTGATGGAAGGGTTGAGCAGTGTCATGCAAAGGATTGCCTCGCAGCCGCTCCACTGCCAGCCAAAATGACGCCGGTAATAAAGGCATGAGACCCTGCCCGACGAGGGCGCGCAACATGGACTGCGACGTGCCGCGTTGCACCATTTGACGCGCTTCCATCCATGCCCGGCGCCAGTGCCCCGTCTGCAACAGCTGGGAGATGACTCCGCCGCCGTTTCGGCTGAAGGTCAGATTGCCTTGCATACCATCGAGCAACACACGCATACCCCTCTGATGGGCCTCCTTGAGAATCGCTTCAATCCAGACGCGATTTGATGTTGCGTTAAAAGGTCTCTCAATGTGAGAAAAGAAATGGTCGATGTCATCTAAAAAAATTGCTTTATCCGTGCGGATCAACTCCATATCCAGATTGTCATACATGCAATCCATCGACTGAACAAAAGGCGTTTCGTCAGCATATCTGCTTTTCGGTACCGGACCAGCAAAGCCTAGGCGAGGAACTTCAGTAAAAGCCGTTATCCGTTTACCTTGAGGTTTGAGAAGCCTTGCCGCTGTTGCGGCAATGGCGGTTGAGTCCAGCCCTCCGCTCATCATCACACCAACAGGTGTCAGGCTGCGCAGATGTGTCTCCACCACGTGCTCGAACAATTCATTGAACGCATAGAGGTAGTCATCGTCATGCTGAAATCGGATCTTGCGGCTCAGGTCTGGTTTCCAAATGTTTTGCACATGCAAGCCGTCCCGGCCTACAGTGAGGCAATGTCCGGTCGGAATGCGGGAGATGCCCCGATACAATGTTGCTTCCGGATCGGCCGGACTATGCGCAAGCTTATCTGCAAACTTCTGTTCGTTGATTGCCCGCGGGATAAAAGGGAGCGCAAAAAGGCCTTTGGGTGTGACGGAAAAGGCAAAAACCCCGGGGGTGGCATAGTAAAAAAGCGTTGGCGCCTTGATTGGAGAGCGCGCAAGGAATAGATGTTGTGCCCGGATGTCCCATACCGCAAAGGCGAAGACGCCAACGAGATGCTGAAGACTTTTGTTTCCCCATTTCTCGTATGCACGCAGAACCAATTCACTATCAGGAATTTCCAGCAGCGGGTGGGTTGTCAGATCTTCAGCCTGCGATCCCAGATTTGCAAGGAGTTCCGTGCGGTTGTCAATGTGGCCGTCACAAACCATCACGAATTGGCCGTTCGTGCTGATTAGAGGTTGACGCTCAAAACGATCTTCAGGTGTAAAGATCATTAGATGCTGGCCCATCCCCGCACAGCCCTGGGCCCAGAGGCCCCCGCCATCGACACCATGATGTTTCAACGCTAGCGCCATGCAACCCATATCAGACGGGGTAACCGGCTTACCTGTTAGGTTGACGAGTCCAAAAATAGCGCTCATAAGGATCTTTATTTAACTTTGATAAGAACGGTTTCTCTCAATATTTAGGTTGCTATTTGTTTTCTCTGTTTGCCGCCTGGTTTCCCGGTGGTGCCATATTATTTCAAGCATATATCCATTGGCCATAGCCCCTCACAAACCTTGTCCTCCATATCATACTTACCGAGGGAATAACATCATTGATAACTGATTGAACTCAAACGTTTTTGCCGAGTTTGCTTGGTTGTGTAGTTCAGGAAGGCATGTTGACACCACAAAACCAAAAAACAAATTTTGCACATTTGCTCATTTCACCCCATATTCAACACAGCCTGCTATGCTCCATGCACGTCGAGCATTGCTCAGGGCGCGCGGTTGCTTCGGGCTTGCCGCTTTGCGCAAGGCGCAATTTACCATGTTGCCACGGTACCTGGTGCTTTGTGCGCGGATTGTTACTAACAGCGCAATAATTCGGAGTCCTATTGGCTTTAGTCGAATGGCGATAACAGTTCGTTATGACTATGTAATTATTAAATATTAATTATTTTAAAAGGACTGCGTTTTGATTAATGATTGAGCGATGCTAATTTAGTTTAATTGTAAATTTGTGGCATTAAAGTAAGTTTACTTTGTAAACACTTTTGCTGAGAAGTAGTCGGTTTTTATTGCTCGATGGGTAGCATACAAGGTAGCACAGAAAAAAACAGGGGCTAGTCTAATCTGACTAACCCCTTTATTTTATTGGTAGCGGGGATAGGATTTGAACCTATGACCTTTGGGTTATGAGCCCAACGAGCTACCAAGCTGC
>CAIVDK010000159.1 GCA_903904655.1 uncultured delta proteobacterium
GATAGCAAATAACCCTATTTTACATATATAGTGCTAATACTATGCCAGAGGTAAAAACCCAATAATATCAATGATAGCGTTTTTTAGAGGTAGATAACGCTGTCCCGTACGGGACATGTTGTCCGCCACGGGACAAATGGGAGTTTTTGTGGGTGTCCTAAACAGGACAACTGGCAAAAAAGGGGAAGAAAAGATGAATAATCAATGTCGAATAATGAAGGGGAAAAATGTAGGCCGGGTCTAACCTAATGACCTAAAGGTCACGAGAGGTCACGCACCCTGACCCGGCGTGGAATGTCGGCTTACTGCTGCGCTGCGAGGCATGCGCGGGCTAATTTATTTTTGGCATTGGAGTTTTACAGGAATGTTTTTAAATCGATTTTCCTGTGTTGAAGCCTTCTTCGATGGCGTCCTTGATCATGCGGGCATGGACACAATCACCTACACTATAAATCTCGGCAGCAATCCCCTGAAATTGCTCGATCTTCTTTGGATCCGCCTTGTAGCCTGCCGCGATAACCACGGTGTTGCCATGGAGAAATCCGGCGGTTCCATTCTTCAGAACATCAACACCATTATTTGCAATCCTGGTTACGGTTGTCTTGGTTTCAAATTTCACTCCGTCTTTTTTTAATCGCGCCAGGAAAAAGGGACGATAGGTGGGCGTCAAGGTAGCCGCCATCCGCTTAAGCATCTCCACAACCGTCACATCTTTCACACTCTTATTTACAAGAAATTCCGCAATTTCGCAGCCCACGGTGCCTCCGCCGACAATGATAACTGCCCCGCTCACTGCTTTTCGTCCCGTAAGCACATCCTCACCCATTAGTACATTAGATCCGTCAATGCCGGGGATATTCGGGATGAGGTCTTCCGCTCCTATCGCCAGCACCAGGGTTTCCGGTTTTTCCTTTGCCATCAGCTCAGGCGTCGCATTGATGCCGAATCTGAATTTGACTCCTGCTTTTTGGCAGTGGAGATAAAGGCTCTTGCTTAGATTCCGGATCTCATCTTTGAATGGTGGAAGGGCGGCGGTAATCAACCTGCCCCCCGGCTCGCCTGCCTTCTCCAAAACTGTCACTTCATGGCCTCTGGCCGCTGCCGTCATTGCCGCAACCATTCCACCAGGGCCGCAGCCGATGACGTACACTTGTTTTTTCTTTTGTGCTGTAGTTTGAAAACCTTCACCTTCTTTGCCCGCATGTGGGTTCACGCAGCAAAGCGAACGCACTGGGCCATTGCTGCCTCCATAAGCTGAAGCCATAACTTGTGCCAGACAACCGGAACAGGCAATGCAGGGGATAATCTCTTGCGGCAGGCCTTGTCTGGCCTTGTTCGGAAGTTCCGGATCGGCAATCAGGGCGCGGGCCATGCCGATAAGATCGGCCTTCCCTTCGGCCAGTATCTGTTCCGCGATGAAGGGATCGTTGATTCGATTGGCCGCAATAACCGGTATGCCTACATATTCTTTGGCTTTTTGAGACAGATGAGCAAATGCCCCCTTGGGCAGCGAAGGCGCAACCGTGGGGATGGGGGATTCATGCCAGCCGGTATAGATGTTTATCATACTGACACCAGCCTTCTCCAAAGCAATTAAGACTTCTTTGGAATCCTCGATGGTGTGCCCGCCCGGCATTTGCTCTTCAACATTCAGGCGACAGATGATGGGGAAGTCATTGCCAACCTCATTCTTTATGCTTTCGATGACCTCCAGGATGATCCTCATCCTGTTTGCCAGGCTGCCACCGTAATCGTCGAGACGATTATTACTTATGGGGGAAAGAAAACGGTTGAGGATGTAACCTGCGCCAACTAAAACCTCCACGGCATCAAAGCCACTCTCCCGCGCCCGGCGAGCCGCAATGCCAAATTCGGTCACAATAAAATGTATTTCGTCACGGGTCAGTTCTCTGGGAATCGCGTGAATAATTTTATTGAAAACGGGTGACGGACCGACAAGCTCGGGAATGTTATTCTGGAGTACTGCAAAATATGAAAGAATCAACTGCGCCGCTGTTTTTGCGCCATGGAAATGAATCCGGGATGTGAGTGTACGAATGCCCGGAAGAAAGCGATCGTCAAAAAGACCTGGTTCTATGAGGGCACCGTCTTTGATCGGCGTAAAGGGGATGATCAGGAGA
>CAIVDK010000160.1 GCA_903904655.1 uncultured delta proteobacterium
CAATGTACGTGAAGTCCGCTGCGCCCTGTGATGATATAGATGAAAAAACAGATTGCGGCCGCGCCGAAGGTGCAAACAGCGGAAATTGCGGCACCAGCGATGCCGAGGCCGGGAATGGGTCCAAACCCCAGCACCAGGGCGCCGCACAGCAGAATTTGCAGTGCCGCAGTTATGCTGAGCGTTACCGCGGGGACCATCATATTTCCCGTTCCACGCAGGATACTGGCGAAGATATTGCAAAACCAAACCGTTATCGCACCCCCGAAAATAATCGTGGCGTAAATGACCGCCTGAGTGAGGGCCGGACCTTTGCCGCCAAGAATCTCAAAAAGGCTTGGCCCTGAAAGGATCATCGCTGTTGTGAACAGCAGGCCGAAAATGACCGCTAAGAGAAAGGCATGCATGGCTATCTGTTCCGCTTTTCCTCGATCTCCCGCCCCCAGGGCTCGGGCAATCGCAGAGGAAACGGCGCCGCCAATCGCACCAGCCGACATCATATGCATCAGCATAACCAGGGGAAATACTAAGGCGATGCCGGCCAGGCCATTGGTTCCAATGCGGCTGATGAACCATATATCGGCGAGACTGACCATACCCTGCATGAAAGCGAGAAAGATGTTGGGGGCGGCAAGACGACCGAGCGTTGGGAGAATTGGTGCTTCGAGGAGTGCTTGCGTGCGCCGGTCCGTAATGGCCGATTTATTTTCCGCTGCGTCCTGATGCGTCCGCTGTCCCACCTGCTGATAGGCTGGGCTTATTGAACTCATCCCGCCTCCTTTAAAATAGGGTTGCTACATGACATTGTTTAATGTAAGATGACAATAATATTGTCAGTTGCTAAATGCAAGTAATATTTTTAGAGATGCAGAAGGAGACCGTTATGCGCTCGAAAGAATTTCGTTCCAAATGCCCGATTGCCAGCGGCCTGGACATTTTAGGGGACAAATGGACCTTGTTGGTGATTCGTGATCTTTTCCGGGGAATGGAAAAGTTTGGTGACTTTGCCGCATCGCCGGAAAAAATAAAGACCAATATTTTAACCGATCGTCTGAAATGGCTGGAAGAAAACGAAATCATTCAAAAAAAGCCCTATCAGGTCAAACCCACCCGATATCAATATGTGTTGACGGAAAAAGGCAGGGACTTACGACCCATCTTATGGGCTATTGCCCTCTGGGGCGAGACCCATATAGAGGGAACATTTAAAGTAACCAACGAGCTGCTGGGAACTGCTGCGGGTATTCGGCAGTAGCGAATAGATCCCTTACAGATCAAGGAGATCGTCAGTTATTTTCGATTATTGCGATTGCCATTCATACATGGCCCTTGTTTCATTATCCATAGCGGCAAGATGTCTTTTTGCTTCTTCAGGAGAAACCCCCTTTATTTTTCCGTCTTTTCCCTGAATTGCCACGCCACTTTCTACCAGCATCTTATGACGCCTGACGCGAACAGCTTTATCCGGGTGGCATACGAATTGACAGTAGCCGCAGGTAAAATCCAACCTGTTACCCGGCGCAAGAGGATGATAAATATTACACCCAAACTCCTGATGGGGTCGTTTTCTGTATGGCTCCACCGCATTCATCAAGGCGGGTATGAACTCCTCATCATTTTCTGGAATGGGAAATCTTGCCGGAGACCAAGTGGACCACTTGCCGGAGGAATGCAGACCGGTAAACCCGCCGCAAACATAATCGCAACGGCTATATGTTCTGCGCTTGGCATATGAAAACTCGACACCGCCGATTTTAACGGTTGTTTTATTCTTATCATCCATCAACCCAGAGGCACAGCTTGACATACACAGTTTGCAGTGATCGCAGTAATTATCTTCCGGTAATAACGGCTCGGTATGGTTAAAAATCGCTGTGGTTACTACCGAACCAAGAATTATGGCTGCGCCGTGTTCTTTGGTTATGATGTTTCCGGACAATCCAAAATGCCCTATTCCGGAGCGTGCTGCCAGATACCGGTGAGAGATCGGCGGTATTTCAGTATATATTCCACCGGGTACATCCTTGCGATAAACAGCATTCGGAATTATCGGAACGGACTTAAAACCTTTCATGTTCAAATATTCAGCCAACTCCAAAGCAACACCGCCAGCCACGGTGTTTACCCTGTGGTTGTCCTTGTTTGCGGCCGCCATATCTTCTTTTTTCAAGAATGACTCTATGGCTCTCTGATCAAGGGGCAAGGCAAAAACTAGAGATGTTCTAGCCCCCGGCAGAACATAAGATAAATCTGTGGACTCGGGCCCACCTTCAAGGGTTTCAGCAGTTGCAATGCCAACTTTAGATGCACCAGCACCCATTAGTAAATCTATTGATGTTTGTCTTAATCGAGCATGCTTATCCATCTTCTCTCCTTTGTTTTTCAAATTGTACAGAAAAGTTAATAAGAACTTGCTTTTCATGGAGGACAGTATAGGAAACACGTTCTTGTTCGTCAAGAAAATCTTGGCCACAAAATATAGGGCAGGGTGTGGTACCGATGTCTATCATCAGAGAGTAAATTCTGTTTATTGCTCTTTAAAGTTTTGCATTTTCATCTGGCTTGACATTTTGATGCTGGCCGTGACATGTTTAGTTCCTGATCGCTGAACTTTTGATCGTTGTGGGCATATGCTGATCGTCAACATACTGATACACCGTGATGGTATCGGTGGTTGCGCCGTTCTCCTTCTTCGGAATGATAGACACAAAGGTACAGGAAACCTTGCTGTTATCTACCCAGGTGCCTGAATTTGCATAAACTGACCACTGCAGCTTGTGGTTCAGGGTACTGAACAGACCGGCATCATGGGTGTGACCAAAGACAACTATCCGCTTGTTTGAATCGGTGTTCAGGAAATACTGGACAATGGATTGTGCATCCAGTGCCGGGTTAATTGCCCCTGCTGCAATCGCCACCTCTGCTAAAAGCTTTATCGGAACCTTGTTTGCGGTCTGCCGCTGATCCCACCAGGTATTCACGATATCCTTGTACAGGAGGACGTCAAGAGGTGAATCGCTCGAAGAGTCATGATGTGGAATCAGGTCATAGATGGCATATGCTTCTGTGTAACCGTCGATACCGGTCTTGATGATCTTTGCATCCCAGCTTTCCTTAACCGGTTTCTGGGACATGATCAGCTGCCATGCAGCCCAGTAGGTGATATAGTAACCAGGCTGACTGCTGGTGTACTGTGCCGACAGCCCGTCGCGGTAAAAGCTTGAAACACCCTTTTCAATGTCTGATGATGCGGCAATCTTTGTAACAAAGAAACCAGGGGAAAGGATTGAGGTGGTTTTGGTTATGTCCCTGTTGGAAATAGGATCAGGAGCGTTAAAGAAGTCGTAGCGATGTCCATGTTCAACAACCAGTGCCGTGAGATCAGTAGGGGTATAGGCTCCCAGCCCCTGCGCATCCCGTGCCTCTGAGATACCCGGAAATATCCGCTGGATATCTGCTGATGTCACCAGCATGTCATGGTTGCCCGGCACGTATACAACCTTGATGTTGCCATCTTGGATAATGGCGTTAAAGGCGTCTATTACCGGCCTGTTGGCCGCCACGATTGCATCCACAAACCCGGATTCCGTGGAACCGTTGAAGGCGTCATACTCCATCGGCGCAACCCATTCATCAAACATGTCACCTGCAATGACCAGTTCTTTTAGATGAGGCCATTGGCGTGCTACACTTAGAAAACTGACCAGCTTGTCACGGTTCTTGATGAACCAGCCATACCCTTTGTCAATACTGCGCTGGTCACCAAGATGGATATCGCTGATGACCCAGGTTGTGGTTCTGGTGTTGCCAAGCTCGGGGATGGAACGTAACGAAAGGTTATAGTCTGTAGCAAAATAGCGTACATACTCCTGGGGCAGAACCTTGCCGCTTGCTGCCTTGACGCCACTTCCCACAACAAGCACGAACTCCTCACCGGAGGGCATCAGGCTGCCATCTTTTGACCTGATACTCACCTGGGTTGGTTTTTGCGCATCAACCGTTACTTCCACCGTCGGGTTAACCGATACAAACAGTCCGCCGGTCTTGACAATCTGCAGACTCACGTTCCCCTGCACCGTGGTTAGGTTAAGTGATTCGCTGAAGGTAAGGATAATCTCATTCGGAGGGTTAACCGTTGCAAGCGCCTCACTGGCAGATGAGGTCTGGATGCTGGCTGTCACCGTCAGGAGTGGAGATGATGAATCTGAACTGCAACCGCTGATGAAGGCCATAATCAGCACCATCCCGATCAACAGGAAATGCGATGTTTTTTTCATTGCATTATATCCTTTCTGATTTTCAGCTTACTGGATGCAGCTCAAAATAGTGCTGAGTGATCACCGTTAGCTCCTGACACTGCTTTACGGTCAGGGTAGGCAGTCTGATCAATCAGGACGAAGCCCCGCAGTACCGCCGAAATAAACGTCCCTGCATAGATACAGCCCAGATCCTGTATGAATTCAATCAAACGACATCAATAATTACAGGAAAGGGAACCCTTTACTCTTTGCCCTTATCCGCCGCCGGATAGAAATTCGCAAGAGCATAAAGCGGATTGGCAATGCCGCCGATATAGACCGTGGGATAACTAAAGCCGACTTTTTTCAGCAGCCGCAGACCTTCAATGGCCCGATCAATCTCTCGGGGAGGAAGGGCAATCACGATTTCATCATCGGCCACCTGCCCCATGGCTCTTTCTCCGTAGCAGGGGATCGCCAATGCGGGCTTGCCGCTGACAAAGCACTGGGCAATGGAATCGGTGCACGCGCCTTCTCCAATGAAAGAAAAATTGAACTTTTCATATTTTACCTTTTGGAGGCCGCACATAATCATCATGATCTGGGCCGGGTTACCGAAGATGGAAATGACATCCGGTTCGAAGGAGGTCCTGGCCAGGGGCGCCAGAACAATTGCTTCTCCGGGGGGCATCAGGGGATAATCCTTCTGTTGCACCATGGCGTCTTCCGGTGAGGCAAACCATGTTTTCGAAAGCATGTTGGCCTCCGTCTGCATGGTTTCTTCCGTTGTTGGCGTCAATGCATGAAGACGCTTGCATCGATCCAGGATCCTGCTGTCGCTTACGATGCCCAGGGTCATACCCATGGTTCTGACCATGAAAGGCAGTTGACAAAACGTGTGGGGTTTGTCCATTCGGGTGAGACCCTTGATACTATCCAGATCTGCAGCCTTTTCGAGCCTTTTGAATACCACCGGTTCGGTTTTGAGAGCCAGGTATTTTCTGAACGCCGCGCTTTTTTCTGCCCAATCAACCATCTTCTTACCTCCTGTTTTTATAGCTCAAGTATTGATTTGTGAAGTAATATGCGCAAAATTCTCTTTGAAATCAAGAAATAAATCAATCCTTTTTCATATATAGCTGGCAGTAATAAAACAGATGTATTATATGCTCCGCAATAAAAACGCTCTGGAGAGAGAAGCAATGAATATAGCAGGGAAAGTGGTTGTGGTAACGGGCGGAACCTGCGAAGTTGTTATGGATGGTTTAAAGATGAGGGGTGAACAATGTCAACTGAGTTGAACCAGAACATTCAGGAGCACTACACCAGGCCTGATCTCGGCCGGCTGATCCTTGCCGCACTCGAAAAAGCCGGTAAAGACATAAACCAACTCACGCCAGAAGACCTGGCGCCAGTCGATGAATTCCATATTCGAGGCCGCGTCGCTACCCTCGAGCTTGCGCGCGCCGCAGGCATTGATTCAAAGATGCACGTTCTTGACGTCGGCAGCGGTATCGGCGGTTCTTCACGCTGTCTCGCGCGCGAGTTCGGTTGCCGTGTCACCGGCATAGATATTACCGACGAATATTGCCGCGTGGCTGCGATGCTCACCGAGAGAGTCGGATTGTCTGCGCTTGTCGGTTATCAGCAAGGGGATGCCCTTCATCTACCGTTTCCGGACAGGACGTTCGACGTCGTGTGGACAGAGCACGTCGCGATGAACATCCCGGACAAGACCCGGCTTTATCGCGAAATGTTCAGAGTGCTCAACCCAGGAGGGACGCTGGCGCTCTATGACATCCTCGCCGGCCCGTCTGGTCCGGTGCTCTTTCCCGTACCCTGGGCTCGTCTACCGGAAACAAGCTTTGTAGTCACACCAGACGAGCTACGTGAACTTCTCCATCAAGCGGAATTCAGAATTGTCGATTGGGCGGATACGACGGATGTTGCGCGGACACGGTTTGCTTCCCTGGCAGAAAAAATTCGCAAGGAAGGCCTGCCACCCCTTGGATTTCATGTGCTCCTGGGAGCCGATTCCGAGGACATGGCGCAGAACCAGCTGCGTAATCTACAGGAAGGACGGATTGTCCTCGCACAGATCGTCGCGATAAAATAGCCGTCTACCAATGGTTTGCAGACGGCGTCCGCGATTGGTGCGGCTGACACTGAACGTTTTATCTAAGCTTTTCAAACGTAAAAGAAATTTCTTATAAAAAGCTAAGGAGGAAAAGGCATCATGGGAAACGTAATTTCGCAAGAAGTGTTGAATCCGCCGGCCTGGAAAAAACCCCGCGGTTACTCGAACCTTGTCAAAACCAATGGCGGGACTATCCTGTTTGCGGCCGGTCAGGGGGCCTCGGACACCCAGGGAAACTTAATCGGGAAAGGGGATATTTGCCGGCAATATGAACAAATACTACAAAACATCCAAGAGGTCATGTCCATCGGCGGCGCCAAGATGACCGATATTGTAAGATTGACAATATACTGTACCAATCGGGATGCTTTTCTGGCGAAAGGAAAAGAGTGCAGCCAGATTTACAAAAAGTACTTCGGTGATCACTACCCGGCCAGCACTTTCGTGGAAATTAAAAGTCTTATTTACGACGGCATGTTGTTGGAAATCGAGGCAACAGCGGTGATTTAGGCACTCAGAGATAATGCCAAAAATGGCCGCGATGCCTTATCATCTTGACAGCTTTTTCAATATTTGAAATAGACATGGCCGTTTATAAACACTTCGGAAAAGTGGCCAAGGTCGCTCCGGATCAACCCGGAAGATACAACTGGCTTGAGAATTCGGATGCCGGGCTTCACCGGCATGGCCACGCTGATCTTTTCCGACCAAGAAAGAGCACATCAATTCAGAGAGGAGAAATCAATGAAGGCAGCAGTGATGCACGGCGCGAGGGACATCAGAACGGAAACCGTTCCCGATCCCATTCTCGACCCCCACGGGGTCATCATCAAGGTAAAGGCTTGCGGTGTCTGTGGTTCCGACCTGCATGTGTATAAACGGGACGGCCAGGACGGCACAATTTTCGGACACGAATTCAGCGGCGATATTGTCGAAGTCGGTTCCCAAGTGACGGGTATCGCGCCGGGTACACGCGTAACGGCGGTTGGTTTCAAACCCTGCGGAACATGTTTCTGGTGCGCACAAGGCAAGGGGCACCGCTGCTCCAATATGGCGCTTCTGGGCTACCAATTCCCCGGAGCTATGGCGGAATATGTCCATATTCCCTCTGCCGCCTTGGGACGCAATGTCTTCCCGTTGCCCGATGAATTAAGTTATGAGGACGCGGCTTCGGTAGAACCTCTTTCCATTTCATATTTTTCCGTCAACCGCGCCCTGCCCAAAGAAAACGACATGGTCGCCGTAATCGGCCTGGGTGTGATCGGACTTTACGCCGTCCAGGTTTTGAAGGCCATGGGGGTTGCAAAAATTATTGCCAGCGGACGCAGGCCCTCCCGGCTGGAAGCCGCCAAGATATGCGGCGCCGATATTATCATCGATGCGGCAAAGGATGACGCCGTCAAGGCAGCTATGGAAGCAACATCCAAAATGGGCGTCAATACCGTCGTGGAATGCGCGGGAATGCAGGCAACCTTCGATCAGTCCATCGCCATGGCCCGCGGCGGCGGAAAGATCATGCTCGTAGGAATTTATGAAGAACCCCTGACCTGGGATCCCCTGCCCGCAATCGCCAAAAACCTCTCTCTGATCGGCTGTCTGGGTGGCAATTTCCCCGCATCGATCGAGCTTCTCAAAAGCGGAAAAGTCAGCGCCAAACCCCTGATCACCCACCGATTCTCTCTGGATCAGGCCGCCCTGGCATTCAAGACGCAGTTGCAGGACCCTGAAGCGATTAAGGTGATGATCACGGAGAATGAACCATGGCACAAGACATGAATAGAGAAGAAACACTCAACCGCCTTGAGGAAAAAGCCGGCGATTACGAAGAGCTTTTCGGAAGCTGCTCTCAGGGGACCTTATTGGCGCTGCAGGAGACTTTCAATCTGGGAAATGCCCAAGTTCTGAAAGCGGCGACGGCCATGCCGGGAATCGCCCTCCGGGGAGAAACATGCGGGGCCGTTATCGGGGCGATGATGGCACTGGGTCTTGCTTTTGGACGGGAAACCCCGGAGGACTGGGCGGCAGTGCAGCAGACGACAGGAGCCTGCCGTAAACTCTGCCACGATTTTGAAGCGCTCTTTGGCAGCTGCAATTGCCGCGACGTACAGCATCATATCTTTGGACGAAGCTATGAACTGACGGATGCCAAAGACCGAAAGGCATTCGCTGACGCAAATGCCATCAAGAAATGCCGACTGCCTGCCGGAAAAGCAGCCAGAATAGCGGGCGAACTGATTCTGGACGGCAGTGATGAAAAGAACGCTCCTAGAAAGATGGAATAATGACGGCATAAATTCACTTAAAAAAACAGAATAACTCATATTTAAAAAAGGCGGTTGAAGCATAAATCTTCAACCGCCGGTAATTTAGAAATATTGAGGGATTGCGGATATTATCAACTAAACAGAACTTTCACCAATTACGGTTAATATAACGCTGTCCCTGATAACCCCTTGCTATTTATTTTTTACTGGAGATGGCGAGGGTTGTGGATTGGATTCACCAATCACTTCCTTCCCCATCTTCTTAATCTTCAACTTCTTGAGTTTGTCCGGCGATGGCGACGGTTGGGGGTTTGATTCACTGACCGGATTCACGCCCTGCGAACCTTTCTGAATGACATTTGCCTTATTCGGCGACGGGGATGGCTGGGGGTTCGATTCACTGATCAGGCTTCCATCATTTTTACCCGCCATCTTCTGGTCCCTCGCATCAGCCGAGACACAAAGCGCCATAAAAGCAAAAATCATCACAACAAAAAACACTGTTCTTTTCATTCTTGTTTTCCTCCACCTTTGATCGTATTTTTGAGAAAATATTATTTTTTCACGATTAAACTATAAGAATTTCTATCTTGCATGTCAATTAAATATTGATCGCAAAATGTGGGGTGAAGCACCAACGAAGTTCTTAGCAAGCATTATCAATTTTCTTTTTTTGTTTCCCGCTCGTCGAGAATAATTTTTGTGGCCATTCGCGCCGTCTCACCGACCAGCGTTGAGCACTTATCAGGCATGCCCGCCTTAAAAGCGGCTTTCATTTCTGCCGGATCATAAAGATTAAAGAAGCGGCCTGCCAGTTTTGTCTGAATATCCGCACACCGGCACGTACCGTATTTTTCAACAAACTCATCGTGGAGTTTTTTCGCCAGGAGTAAAGCCTTTACCTGTTTCATAACGTTGCCGAAATCCTCTTTGTTCCTTCCAAAAAAATAACTGATGGCCATCGTCCCTCCTGAAAGGGCTCCACAATGCCCATCCCCGGTGAGCCCCACACCATCGGCCATTCCTGTTGCGGCCTTGAAAACACCATCATCTTCCACGCCCAGAACATCAAATATAGCGGCAACAGTACACTGCGCGCATCCCCCACTTTTCAATTCATACGCCTTGGCGGTTTCATAGACTTTTTCAAGCATTGCTTCTTTTTCCATACGGGTCCTCTCTTTATTTAGTTCGGGCTCTTTCCATGATTTCAGCGATACCCAGAATCTCCAGTTTGTCTTCCAGACCTTCCGCCTTGACGGCATCCGACAACATCTTCGCGCAGGTCGGGCAGGCCACAGCAATGATCCGGGCACCCGTCTCCATGGCTTCCCGGATGCGAACCCGGCCGGCACTGTCTTCGCCTGTCCCCAGGATGTCCGTGAAGAAATTTCCGCCACCTCCGCCACAGCAAAAAGCGTTCAGGCTGTTACGGTGCATTTCCAAAAACTCGACGCCGGGGATGGCCTTCAGGATCTCCCTCGGGGGGCCATAGATCTGATTGTGCCGACCCAGGTAGCAGGGATCGTGATAAGTGATTTTCATAGGATAAGCGGATAGGATTATTTTTTTATTCTTGATCAGTCCTGCCAGAATCTCTGTATAGTGAAAGACCTTGAACTTGCCTCCCAGCTTGGGATAGTCCTTTTTGAAGGCATTGAGAGCGTGTGGGTCCAGCGTGATAATTTTCTTGACACCCTTGCCTTTGAATTGCTCGATATTCTCCTGGGCCAGCTTGGTGAAGAGACCCATCTCACCCAGGATTTTGACTTCGCTGCCGTCGCAGGCCTCTTCGCTTCCCAGAATGCCCACAGAGACTCCCGCATCGACGAGGAGTTTTCCCACGGAACGGGCCATTTTCTGTCCGACCTCGTCATAAGAACCGACACAGCCCGCATAGAAGAGGTATTCCTGGTTTACGTAAGGTTGAAGGCCTGTTCCTTCGGCCCATTTTCCCCTTTCCGACTGCGGCAGTTTATACGGGTTGCCGTTTACAGCGATGGCCTTGAAATAATCCCGCACTTCGGGAGGAATCCGGCCTTCATTGACCAGCTCAGCCTTAGCTTCCTGAAAGATGTCTGGTATAAAATCCTTGAACTTCGGAAAGACACACTGGGTTTTACAGTTGTCGCAGGCGACACAGGAATAGAGGATCTCGGCAAAGTGCGGACTGCTCTTGATCTCATCGTTCAGCCAGGCCCGGATGAGCCACATTCTCCCCCCCGGCGAATAAGTATCCCAACCGAAGGCCTTGTAGGACGGGCAATTGAAATCAACATAATCGCTCGGAAATTTACAATATCCGCACCGGAAGCACCGGTGGACAATGTCTGCGTGTTCTATCGTACGGACGTAAGTCATGGGTTCACCTCCCAATTGCCGGGATTCATGATCCCCTGGGGATCGAGGTTTTTCTTGATCATCTGAAGGAGCTTGAGGGCGTTGGGATCCATCTTCTCCATGGTCATCTTCTGTTCCATAAAATTAGGCTTCCAGGGAATGCCGCCCATTTCCAAAGCGAATGCCGTCGCCTCATCCAGGGCGTGTTTCACCCGGGTCATCATGGCCGGATCGTTCCGGTTAAAGGCGAAGGAAATGCTGAACATCATGCAATGGCCTCCCGAGATGAGCCGTGCCGAGCTGGCATAGAGGACATCATATTTTGCGGCCAGTTCAACAACCTTGGCAGCATACTGCGGGAAATGCTCAATAATGGTAATAGGACCTGAATACTCGAAGCCACCGCCCTTGGGCACGTCGGCAAAGTCGGCAATGCCGCGCTGGGGCATCTCCATCAGCATATCCTTCATGTATTGAACACTCATGAAGCCGCCGTCCTTGGAATCCATGTATTCCTGAAGAGTGTCCCAGATCATCCGCCGCTTAAAGGTGATTTCCTCTTCCGTGTCACCCGTAAAGTAGAGGGTGATGTGGTAGTTGCCCTTAAACACAAGCGGTTTGGGCTGGAACCAGACATTGACATCCTCCAGTATCTCCAGGTGGGTAAGTTTGTAGAGGATGTGGGGAATCAGGTCAACTCGGTCAGTCACGAACAATTCAACATCCCGGATCTTCTTGTTAGGATAGAGTCGCATTCCGATCTTGGTGATGATGCCCGTTGTTCCCAGCCAGCCCAGAAAAAGGGCCGACAGGTCGGGCATGGTGGGTCCCCTGGAGAACCAGTAAGGTCCTAAAGAGGGGGAACCGATCAGGCAGATTTCGCCGGTGGGCAGGACAACCTCCAAGCCGGTTACCATCTCGGAATTGAAGCCGTACTGCTGGGTCAGCCGTCCCTGCCCGTGGAGCGCGGCGTTGGCAGCGATGGTTGTCGTCGGAGGCGCATCGGGGATACTGTGGCGAAGCTGCGGGTGATGTTCCTGCAGGTAGGCTTTAAGAACGCCCTGAGAGGTTCCCCCTTCCACGACGGCGTAGCGGGCCATGGCATTCACTTCCAGAATTTTATTCATCCGTTTCATGTCCAGGACGATGCCGCCCTTCAGGGGAATCACCAAACCCGTAAGCGACATGCCGTTGCCCATGGGGACAACGGGAATCTTTTCCCGGTTGGCCAACAAAACAATTTTTTGGACTTCTTCCGTCGTCCTCGGGGCCACAACATAATCCGGCAGGTGGGGCGTCAGAACGCCCGGGTCACGCGAGTAGAACCAAAGCTCTTCAGGGGTGTTGGACACGCCCCGCTCTCCGACAATCTCGACGAGGGCTTTCAGGATGTCACGCATCTTACTTCACCTCCCTTTCCTTTTCTCCAATGGCCATCTTGCACAGGTCAATGATATGCACCGGCTTCAATCCTTTTTTAGCAACCTTTTCCGACAGGCTCGACTGGCAGGCCGGGCAGTTGAATACGCAATAGGAAGCGCCTGAAGCAACCATATCATTGAGATTCCGTTCCTGAACATCATCGGCCAACTTGTAGCCCGACACGGACCGAAGAATCTCACCGCAGCACAGGCAGTTCTCACCCTGGTAAACGCGATCGGGAATTTCCACGCCGATGAGATCAAGGATCTCCCGGACAAGAGGGTATTTATCGGGGATGAGACGGTTGGAGCAGGGCCGCTGATACGCGACCTTAATGCCGAGGGGCGTAATCCGGTCTTTCATTTCCTTCATCCGTGAAAGCAGAAAGTCCATATAGTAAACAGGCTTGAAGGGCACGTCGATGCCGTAAGCGTCGGCGATGGCCGTGAAGGTTCCGTAGCATTCGTCATGGAGACAGATAACTTCCTTCGCCCCCAGTTTGACGAAATTTTCGATGACCTTGGGCAGGCGCTCCTTGATCACGGACATACGGGCAAAATGCGTGTGAACGGCCGGGCACATGTATTCCGCTCCAAAGACGGCAGCCGGAGCAACGTCCTTGAAGATTTCTCCTTGCCCCAGTATTCCCAGATCGGGGATAAAACAACACGAGAGGGCCTTGTCCTTGACGGCGCCCGCCATGCACTTACCCTGCATCTGGGTCATGTTGATCCACTGATTGGTAATGGGCCGGGGGGCCGTAAACAAGCCTTTTTCTTCCCGGCGCTCACTGATGAGATAAAAAGGGTGATTGCCTCTTTTGCAATACTCCTCGCAGGCATAGCAGGTGGCGCATTCGTGAAGCACACGGGAGTCCTCCCCACGGATGACCTTCATCATTTCTCCGTGGGCCTCGTCATGTCCGGCAAAAGACATGTACTGGCACTTCAGAAGACAATCGGCCGAGGGACAGGTGGCACAAATCTTTTCCTTCCATTTCAAGGCATACATAAAGACCTCCATTAATTCGTTGTCTAATCCCTGCATCTACCGGCTGGATTGCAGACCACCGCCTGACCAGAAGCTTAGGGTTTTTTTATTGACCAGAAAGAACCGACCTTGCCGATTGCATGAAGAGTTGACATAAAATCGACGCTGTATTCCCGCATGCGGGAAAGATAATCAGGTTCCAACCGTCTGCGAAACATCTGACTGGAAAATAGCCTTACCAAATCCGCCAGTTGAATAATTCCATCTTCAGTTTCAGGATCATACTGTGCCCAGTTGCGAAGGTGTTCTTCCGACCGGAAGAAAGTCATGGTCGTTCAGGCATAGCTTGGATCATGAAGCCACTTGGCGAAAGGAACGGCTACATACCCGATCAAACCTTCGGGATCGGCCTTCTGGATGACGCCATCACAGATCTCGACCCGGATCGGTTCACCGCAATCCAGGCATGGGCTGTCGATTTGAATCTTCTTCCCCGGGAAAAGCCAGCAGACCGCCAGCGATTCGAATGCTCATTGGCCAAACCATTTCTGCTGACCGTCGATAGTGATTTTAAACTGCGTGGGGAGATTGTTAAAAGGTGCGAACGAGGCGATGAAATCCGTACTCGGAGCAAGCCACCCCGGAAATCTGGGTGAGAAAAGTTCATGCAGTATCTTTCGACCCTCCTCTATGGCGATCCCCAGTTCTTTCGCGATTTCCGTATAATGGGGCGCCTGTCCGGTTTCCACCATTTGCTTCATGATCAGGTGGAAGGTTTTGTTCAATGCACTTGGTTTATCCATGGCTCTTTCCTCCTTTATGGTTATAGCTTACGATCGGACTTATCATGCTTGCCTTCTGACCCCCTCAGGGTTCAACCAGAATCTTGATGGCGGTTTTGCTTTTTCCCGCCAGAACCTCGAAGCCTTTCGAGGCGATGTCCGCCAGTGGGATGATGTCCGTAATGATGCTCTCGGGCCGGATTGTCCCCGTTTCCAGCCATTTCATGGCCAGAGCGGGATTGATAAAGTTCGTGCCGATCATCGTCGTTTCACGGGTCACAAAACCCAGCATGTGGACGGCGGCCCGTTCCGTAAAGATCCCCTGGACGATAACCATCCCCTGGTAGCGGGCCGAGGCCAGGCAGTCTTTGAGCGTGGCTTCAATGCCAACGGCCTCGATGGCCACATCCACGCCACGCCCCTTGGTTAGTTCCTTGATCTTTGCCGGGCTTTTGATTTCCGCGGGATTCCAGACCAGTGTGGCCCCCAATGCTTCAGCCATTTTTCGTCGATTTTCCAGAACGTCCGTCATGTAAATTGTTTGGACACCCATCGCCTTGAGACCCAGAAGCAGCATGAGCCCTACCGTGCCGGCACCGGCAATAAAAACGGTGTCCGCAGGCGTGACATGGCCCCGTTCAATGGCGTATGCGGCACCCGACAGAGGTTCCAGAACGGCAGCCCGTTTCCAATCCATATTGTCGGGGATCTTCAATAAGCGTTCCGTAGGACAGACGATGGCTTCGGCATACGCGCCGGCCATGAGCGTACAAACACGATCGCCGATCTTGTAACCTTCAGCACCCAGGCCGACGGCGACGATATTGCCGCAGGCTTCATGGCCAAAGGGGCTCTCCGGAAATGGGCCATGAAGGTATTCATGCAAATCGGACCCGCAGATGCCGCAATATTTTATTTTGACTTTAACTTCACCGGGCCCCGGCGCCGTGTCCGGAACTTCCTCAACCCGAATGTCCCGAATGCCGTAATAAATCGTCTTTTTCATAAAAACTCCCCTTTCGGCTTGAATGATGCCTGTAATAAAAAGTGGCACATGCGTATCACGTCCTTCCGCAATCGTCAAGACGCCTATGCTCACATCGAAATATGTCGTCGTTGTGTATATATGTGGAAATTTGAACTGCTTTTGTGCTAGATTTTATAACCATAACTCAAACGAAAAGGAAGGGCAAAATTATGAAAACCTATAAAGTAACCGTCCCTCGCGGTACATTTAACATTCGGGATTCAGGAAACCTGGATGGCTTTCCTGTTATCATGCAGCATGGCTGGCCGGAAAGCTCCTACACCTGGGAACCAGTGCGTCCCTTCCTCAATGATAAACTGAGGATCATTGCCCCGGATCTTCGCGGTTTGGGTGACAGCGAGAGAACTTTGAAACCGGAATTGTATCAGAAACGCGAGCTGGCCAATGACATTATGGAAGTCATCGATGCCCTTGGCATCAAAGATTTTTTTCTGGTCGGCCATGACTGGGGCGGCAACATCGTTCAGGAAATGGCTTTTGCCATTCCCGAAAGGATCAAAAAGCTGGTGGTGATGAATTTTCCTATCCTCAGCAACAGCGTGGGAAATATGGAGGCGATGAAAGTCGTCCAGCGCCAGGGCTCTGTCGCCTTGATGTACCAATACTTCCAGCAGCAAAAGGGCCTGGCGGAAGCCATGATCAAAGGAAACGAAGAGGTATGGATCCGCTGGTGCTTCGGAAAATCCGGCCGGGACGGAAAAATTTCCGAGGAAATAATTCAGGAATATATTCGATGCTATAAAATCGAAAACACGCCGGCCACCGGCGCCTCCTATTATCGCGCCATGAGATATGACATGAAGCGCTGGATGGAGTTGAGCGGCCGAAAACTGCCTATGCCTTCCCTTTATATCTACGGCAATAAAGACATGGTCATTATTCCGGAATATCTGAACCATATAGAAGATTGCTTTGACCAGCTCGAGGTAAAACAGGTCGATGCCGACCATTTTCTCCAGGAGGAAAAGCCGGAGATAGTTGCCCAATTATTGAACGACTTTTTATTAAAAAAATAAATGCAAGAGGAGATTTCATGAAGATTAAAGATAAAGTTGTGGTTGTCACCGGGGGTGCCTCCGGCATAGGGCGCGGACTTTGCCGGCGTTTTGCCGCCGAAGGGGCGAAGGGTGTTGTGGTATCCGATTATAACGGCGCCGGAGCGGCCAAGGTGGCCGAAGAAATTGGCGGCCTCGCTGTGACAACCGATGTCGGCAACGAAGCACAGATTAAGGAACTGGTGGACATCACCATCCGCAAGTACGGTCCGATCGACCTATTCTGCTCAAACGCGGGAATTGCATCAGCCGGTGGGGCGGAGGCTCCGGACAAGGACTGGCAGCGATGCTGGGATATCCACGTCATGGCCCATGTGTATGCAGCTCGCGCCGTTTTGCCGTCCATGATCGAGCGCGGCAGCGGGTACCTGCTCCAGACGGGCTCGGCCGGGGGATTGCTCACCACCCTGGGCCAGGCCCCTTACGCTGTTACCAAACACGCCGCCGTAGCCTTTGCGGAATGGCTGTCGGTCACCCATGCCCACCAGGGGATCAAAATCAGTTGCCTCTGTCCTTTCGGCGTCATATCCGGAATGCTTCCTGAAGACGCAGAGGGCATCGGGAAGCTGATCCTGAAAACGGCCATAACGCCGGAGCAATGTGCTGATTATGTCGTTGCAGCTTTGGAAAAAGAGGAGTTTTTTATTTTGCCCCATCCGGAAATTCTGGGTTATTTCCAGGCAAGATCCAATAACCATGAGCGCTGGCTGCACCACATGCGCAAAGAGCAGAAGCAATATGTCTTAGCCTCTGAAACGAAAAAATAATTTACCCAATGATTACTTCACAGTCAGGCGTCCATAGGGCGCCTGACTGTGATCAACATCCCGATCAGATGTAATAACTGGTTGCGTTAATTGGGTGTTCCTAATCTCTGCATTTTCGCCCGCATCGCCGGGCTCAATTGTTTGATAAGCTCTGCATTGTACGAACCGGTCGGCATGGGCTTGATGGTTGAATCATTAGTTGGATTCCATTTAGTAATGAGATCCTGCGTCCCGAATATCTGCCCTGTCGCGATGGCATATTTACGCGATGTCGCAGCAGGCGTTCCGTCTTGGACTGCCGGGTCAACGTCGGTGGTCACGATTGAAATTGTATAGTCGCTGTTGAGATAAATCTCAAAAGTCCGGAACTGCTGTGGGGAATCCCTAAGCGATGGCGTTTCAACCTGCCAGAAGCCTTTTTCAGGAGCGCCCGCCGGATCAGGGGAGATAAAGGCTTTAACGGTATTTAAATGACGATGCCCCGAGATCCACATGAGAAGATTCGGATGGCTCTGAAGTTCCGCAATCAGATTCGGCAGAGTTACGGCATTTTGAGGATTAACCCACCAACCCATTTCAGAATTAGGTGCAGTCACTTCGACGTTGATCGGTATGTGCGCGGCAATGATCATGAGCTGACCTGCCGCATCACCATCGGCAAGTTCCTTTTTAAGCCAGGCCCAACGCGGCTGATCCAGAAAGCCATGCCCGTGAATGTCGGCAGAGCCGTCGTCTTCCTTCTGGGTATTGTCGAGTACGATAACCTTGATCGGAATATTCGACTTGGGCGCGAAGCTATAACAGGCAAATCCATTTTTGGCGTCGGTTAATTTGAAACCGTGACCGGCAGGACTTGACGACGTTTTAAAAAATTCGCTCATCCACTCGGTTCTCAATAGTGAGCGGCGATCCGGATCGGAGGCAACTTTGGGCGGGCTCACGAAATTTCCGACAGGTCCGGCGTATTTGATATCACCGTAAGGCGTCGAGCCGTCAAGCACCCCCATATAGTAATCGCGGCTATTAATTTTGCCAGGGTCTCTGAGGACATCTCCCGTAGCGAAGACTTCGTCGGTGATGAAGGACTGCCGAAGATCCTTGCGCAGGCTGTAGTCCACAGGGGTTGAGCCCATCCAGAAATGATCGTGGTTGCCGAGTGTCTGATACCAGGGAATCGTCTTGTCCAGCCCTGCCGCCTGGTAAGGCTTCTGATAATCGATGGTGTCGGCCCCCAAATGGGCGCCGGAACTGGGCGTAATGACCTTGCCATCCAGGACATCGATATACCAGCGTGTTTCGTTGTACTGAGTTGTATTGCAGATGTCGCCCAGAGAGAGGCCGAAATCGATGGGATTTTGTTTGTGCAGAGCATTGACCGTCTGGACGGCGGCATCGAGAACCTGCGTTGTATAGAGCATGCTCCCTGAATAGATAGCGGCCCCAATCGGCAATGTGGGATGAAGGCTTTGAATATAGATCAACTGATTGGGCGATTCTTTGTCGGTGATATGAATGTCGGAGATGGTAAAGAAATTCAAAAGTTTTGTTTTTTTAGTAACAGCGGAACCGCTATAGGTAGCCGGCATGATATCGAGTCGTTTGTCGTAGGGGAGACCCGGGCCATACGTCCAGTTTCCATAGCCGTATTGGCTGTATTTGGCAATCTCACTCAGAGCAATCACTGTCGAAGGCGTTTTGCCCGGCACGATGGTCCTCTGGAGCGTCGCTTGAACATCGGAAGCAATCGGGTATCCTTTGGGTTGACTTTGATTTTTAACCACGCATGTTGAGCATCCCGATAAAGAGAAAATCAACATGCTGATTATGCTGATTAAAAAGGCTAAACCGGCCTTACTGAACTTATGCGATGGTTTCATGAAACGTCTCCTTTTCTACCGGCGGTCTCCATCAAAGGGAGAAATACAGGTAATTGGATTATACGCTCCCTGAACAAATAAGGAAAGATGATTCTCTGATGTCATATTACCTTGCTTTTCAAATGGATTTGTGAACAAACTTGAATTGATTGAGCAATATGTTCTTTCTCCAAAGGAGATGGTTATGAAAGTCAAGACCCAGGAGCTTTTTAATTTTTATTCACACCTTGCCGGAATGATTGCTGCCGTCATCGGCACCATCTATTTGGCAATCATTGCCAGTTCTTCGGCGTCCGGTCTTGTCACCGCTCTCATTTATGGAATTTCTGTTGTTTTCCTTTTTTCAGCCAGCACGCTGTATCATGCTTTCAAAAAGGAGGAGAATGAGCTGTCTTTCTGGAGAAAAATGGACCGGCTGGCCATTTTTTTCATGATTGCGGGAACATTTACGCCGGTATGTTATTTTTGTCTGGAGGATCCCTACAAATGGTGGATGATTGCCTTCCAGTGGGGTCTGGTGGGCGTTGGTATTATTTCCCAGATTTTCTTTCCCAGGGCGCCCAGAAAACTGTATGCAGTGATTTATCTGTCCATGGGTTGGTCGGCGCTTTTCACCGTCAGACAGATGCTGGCTAATATGTCTGCATCCCAGGCAGTCCTCCTGGTTTCGGGTGGCATTGCCTTTACACTGGGGGCCATTATTTACGCCATCAAAAAACCAAAAATACTTCCGGGTGTTTTCAGTTTCCATGAAGTCTTTCACATCATGGTCCTGATCGGCGGCGTGCTTCATTACGCCATGATCTACGGGGTTTATTTCCAACTTAGCGCTTAAAGAATGAATACAGCCCTTCCGCTCACAAAACCCGGCAAGACAACAGAAATGCTTCTGTCAGCCGAGTCCACGTTATTTATCAACGAGCATGAAAAGAACTATGCCGCAGGGGAGAGCAAACCGCCGGATATTGGAATGCCGTTTTTTTTGTACGCACCCCAGTCTGACGTAGGCGTGCTCCTCATTCACGGGCTGATGGCTGCGCCTGAGGAAGTCAGAGAATGGGCAAATTTTCTTTACGCAAAAGGTCTGACCGTTTATGCGCCAAGACTTTCCGGTCACGGAACATCCTCGAAAGATCTCTCGGTTCGCAGCTACCATGACTGGCTTGCTTCGGTTGATCGCGGCCATGCCATTCTGAAAACATGCTGCAAAAAAATTCTGGTGGCCGGTTTTTCAACCGGAGCCGGTCTTGCTCTGCAATCAGCTATCCTGAAACCCCATGATTTTGAGGCTGTGATAACTGTCAGTGCCCCGCTAAAATTTAAAAGTTTTTCATCCAGATTTGCCGAGCTGCAAAATGGCTTCAATCATTTCTGTGATTTTATAGGTATGGCCAACCTGGCAAGGAAGTTCGTAAAAAATGATGCAGATAATCCCCATATCAATTATCTCCTATGTCCGGTCAGTTCCTTTGTTCAGGTTAAAAAACTCATGAGAAATGTCCGCCAATCACTTTCTGAGATTGATATTCCGGTGCTTGTCATTCAAGCTAAAAATGATCCCAAGGTTGCTCCCGAAAGCGGTCCCATGATATTTCAACACCTTGGGTCGGACAAAAAGCATTTTGCCTGGGTTGATTATCATATGCACGGAATTGTTCGTGGCGGCATAGCCCTCGACGTTTTTAAAGAAGTGGAATCATTTCTTGCGGCTAACCGTCTGATCAATCTCCTTTCTCCTTAAATAATCATTTTGACCCAATCGCAATTACGATGTAGGATGCCGCATTGCTAAAATAATTGCATCAATGGCCCATACTCATGATTGAAGGAAAAAAAGATAAGACGGCCCGGCGTGAAATGCACTCAGAGTCGTTCAAGATGAAGGCCGCCGGCACCTGGGACGTCCTGTCTGATGCCGTCAAGAACTTTGGCAACAACGGCAACGACAATCAGGCGGCAGCCATTGCCTTCTATGCTGTTTTGTCCGCCATTCCGCTTTTTATTCTAACCATCATTGCCGCCGGATCTTTCTTCAGTTCCAATCCGGATATTCAGAAAGACATCGTCGGCGCCGTTCAGAATTTTCATCCCTATTTTTCCGAGAATATTCTCGATCAGTTGGGACAAATCGAAGGCAAGCGCAAAGTTCTAGGCTGGATCGGGGTTCTGGGCCTCGTCTGGTTGTCGGCTGCAATCTTTAACGCCATTGAATCAGCGCTCAATATTATTTTCCGGTCCCGGCGGAGGCCGAATTATTTCGTTTCCAAACTGATGGCCGTCTGCATGATACCGACAGCCTGGCTTATCGGCGGCTTGAGCGTCATCATCGGTTATGTGGCCCCGCTGCTTGCAAAGAAACCGTTGCTGTTGCCCGGTGACATCGAAATTTCATTGACCTTACCGGCACAAATTGTTCTGCGTTATATTGTGCCGTATTTGATGGTCATGATTTTGGTTACCGCCATTTACCGGATCATCCCCACAGCAAAAATCCGCTTTTCCGTGGCTCTGGCCGGCAGCGCGATTTTCGCTTTTCTTCTGGAAATCGCCAAACAGTTTTTCACCTGGTATGTGAGCAACCACGCCAGCTATCATACTATCTTCGGATCGATGGAAACGGTCGTGATTCTGCTCATCTGGGTTTTTTATGTGGCGCTGATCTTTTTGTTCTGCGCCGAAATGATGTCCTCCTACGTGCGGCGTGATGCTCTGCTTTTGGAGAGAGCGCTGCTCAAACCGCATCATTCCAACTTGAAAGTGGATGAACGACTCTTTAAAAAATTCGGACACGCCTACACGCAAGACAGTATTATTTTCAACGAGGGCGATCCGGGACGCGAGATGTATTATATTCTTTCCGGTCGCGTCAGCCTTGAGCGTGTTGATTGTTCGGTAAAAAAGACGCTGGCGGAAATGGGACCGGGTCAATATTTTGGCGAGATGGCCGCACTCATCGACATCACACGCACCGCAACGGCAAGGGCTCTGGAAGACAGTCATCTGGCTGTGATTGACGACGCGACCTTCCGGGATCTGATCCGCGAAAGCCGGGAAGTCGCGCTCTTGATGCTGCGGGAATTTTCCACGCGCCTGAAAAATTCCAACACTTTGCTGGAAGAGTTTACCAATCTCTGGACACGCCTGGTGATCATCACGCATATTCTGGATCAGCCCCGTGCGGCTATGGAAGAACACATCGCCGGACTTGCCCGACTAACCCAAAAGGAACCTGCTGAAATAAGAAATTTAATTCACGAGTTGGCCGGTCAAAACATCCTGATCATCAAAGATAACTGGACTCTGGAAATCGCCCGCGAGAAAATGTGGTCCATGATCGATTCCGGCACCCTGAAAAAATGTTTTCTGGAAGAAGAAAAGAATGAACGTGAGGCTGAGGAAGATACTGAAGGAAAGAAAACACCGTGACAAGAAATCTTGATTGGAGTGAACTCAAAACCATTTTGGATGATCGCCGGGTTTCCACAGGCGAGTCCGTTCTCCATTTGCATTCTCACGACGAATCATTTCACGCGCCGGTTCTTCCGGACGTCGTTGTGTGGCCCCATACAACCGAGGAGGTCAGCCGTCTTATAAGATGGGCCGGCCAAAGCAAAGTGCCTGTCATCGGCTGGGGGGCGGGAACCAGTCTGGAAGGCAACCCCATCCCCGTGCAGGGCGGCATGGTCATCGATTTTAATGAAATGAATCACATCATCGACGTCCATCCCGAAGATTTCCAGGTGGATGTTCAAGCCGGTGTGATTTACAAAGACCTCAACAAAGCGCTCGCCCGCGACGGTCTTTTCTTTCCACCCGATCCGGGCGCCGCGGCTACGATTGGCGGCATGATCGGCAACAACGCCAGCGGCATCCGCTCCGTCCGCTATGGTGCGACAAAGGATTATGTCATGCGTCTGGTTGTTGTTCTGCCCAGCGGCGACGTGATTCATGTGGGAAACCGCGCACGGAAAAGTTCATCCGGCTACAATCTGCCGGCTCTTTTTACCGGATCGGAAGGCACTCTGGGTCTTATCACCGAAGCCACATTAAAACTGGTCGGCCTACCCGTCAACTTCATGGCCGTGCGGGCAACCTTCCCCACCATCCTCAACGCGACCACAACGGTTTATCAAATCATGCGCGCGGGGCTTGCGCCTTCCGCTATGGAATTTCTGGATGCCAATGTCATGCACGTGCTCAATGCCGACCGCGGCCTTTCGCTTGACGAAAGCCCCACGCTGCTTATGGAATTTTCCGGATACAGCGAGCAGGGCCTCATTGAAGAAATGAATTTTGTGGAAGAGATTTGTCAACAAAGCAGTGCTCTTTCGCTTGATCGCGGCATCGGCGCCGACCAACGGGCGCGCTTGTGGGAAATACGGCATCAGACCTATGAATCGATCAATCGGTATCACACAGGCCTTTCTCCCCTGATCATGGACGTGGCGGTGCCGCTTTCGCGTTACAGCGAAATGGTAGAATTCAGCAAAAAAGAGGTTCACGATCTGACGGCGTACCTTTTCGGTCACGCCGGTGACGGCAACATCCATGTCCTTGTCATGGATGATACGCAGGACAAAAAACGCTGGACGCGCGTGGAAGAATCCAGCCGCAATATTGTGATGAAGGCGTTGGAATTTGAAGGCACCTGCACCGGCGAACACGGCATCGGCATCGGCAAAAACTGCTTTATGGAAACAGAACACGGGGAGAGCCTTGCCCTCATGAAGCGCCTGAAAGCATTGCTGGACCCGGACAATCTGTTCAATCCCGGAAAGTTTTTTCTTTGAGCGAAGAACGATAAAAGGTTTAGTAGGCTATCGGCAGGGAATAAGAGGTCAAATGTCATGAGTATAGATTTGACCATCATCCCCGGTTCAATAATCTTCCGCCAAAAAAGGCAGGTTTACTCATTTGAAGCGAACCTGTCCCTTATTGATCTTCCTGTAAATGGTAGAGGGATTGATACCCAGAAGTTCGGCAGTCTTTTCGATGCTGCCGGACTCCTGATAAGCCCGTTTGAAAAGGATCTCCTCCACTTTTTCCATCGCCTCTTTCAAGGGCATGAGGCGTGCAATGGAAATATCGTCTGCCTGTCCCGGTGATTTTTTCATTTCCAGTTGATTGACCAGATCGTATTCCGCATCACCAACCTCTTCCGAACTGGCGACCACAAGCAACCTTTCGATAACGTTTTTCAACTCCCTTACATTGCCGGGCCAGTCGTAATGGTAGAAACGGGGAATCAGCGAGTTGCTGATCCTGATGTTGGAAACATACTTCAGGTTCAGGCTTTTCAGAAAGAAGCGGATGAGGGGCAGGATATCATCGCGCCTTTCCCTGAGGGGCGGAATATAGATTGGGATAACGCTCAAACGGTAGAAGAGGTCGCGCCTGAAGCCCGTCCCGTCCACAAGCCGTTCCCGGGAAAGATTGGTCGAGGCGATGATCCTTGCATCGGTGGCGATGGTCTTATTAGAGCCCACCCGCATGTATTCGTGCTCTTGAATGACCCGCAGGAGTTTGCTCTGCATCCCGAGGGGAAGCTCGCTGATTTCATCCAGGAAGAGGGTTCCCTTTTCCGCTTCGTCAAACAGGCCTTTGCGCCCCCCTTTTTTCGCCCCCGTGAAGGCTCCCTCCTCGTATCCGAAAAATTCCGATTCCAGGAGTTCGGAAGGAATGGCTGAACAGTTGACGCCCACAAACGGACCCGTCGCCCTGTTACCGGACTGGTGGATCATCTTCGCGATCATTTCCTTGCCCACCCCGGATTCACCCCAGAGGAAAACAGGCGAATCGAATTTGCCCGCCTTGACTGCAACCTGGGCTACCTTCCTCATCTGTTCGCTGGAATAGACGATCTTGTCTCTCCCGAGAAGAACCTCCAGCGTGTTCAACTGTTTATAATACTGGTCCTTCAGCGTCTCCGAGCTGGACAGGTCACTCTCCAATTGAATCATCCGGGTAACGTCCCGTCCCGTGCTGATCACCTTCTTAATCTTTCCGTGTCCGTCAAAAAAGGGAATGCTTTGATACTGGAGGGTTATACCCGATCCATAGGTGACGTTCGTGCTCATCGGCTTCTTTGCTTTCAGAGCATTCAAGGAGGCTGCGTCCGTCAGCGCGCGCTCTTTGACGAGTTCATGCAGATCCCTGCCGATCCATTCCTTGGCGTCGACCCCGATATATTTGGACAGGGTATCGTTGAGATGCTCCAGTACACCGTCCTGATCCACAATTCCGATCGGTACATCGACGTAATCCAGGAAAGTGTCGAAATCCATCATCTTCAAGATATCCGCCATATCGAACAAATAGAAATGGCCTTTTTTATTCCCGTCAATCCCGACGGGAAAGACCGTGATCCAGCGGGACACTTTCCCAATTTTGATACATCGCGGACCCTGTAATAACCCTGAGGAGCCCTCTTTCCCGAACAGGGAATCGATTTCGGCAATAGAGCGAAGGGAAGGAAGGCCGGCAGTTTGCAACATAGATTCCGCAGGACCGTTCATCATGAGAATGCACCCCTCTCCGTCCGTGAGCAGTGCCGGATTGATCATCTGTTTTAGAATATCTTTTTCGATCGTTATCACACAACCCCCTTTAACCAGTTATGAAAAGCGTCGTAAATATTTGTTTTTTGCAACATGCAAGATGTTTTTGCATAAAGCAAGTGTTTTTTGGTATCAGAAAAGTGAAAATTAAAATAAAAGCAATGAAAACATGATTTTGGAGAATGGGCATGGTCGTTGCAATAAGCAAGTCCGATAATGCAGAGAAAAGGAGGAAACAGAATGACTATCCGTTTCGATCAACGTGTCGCGATTGTGACCGGCGCCGGAGCAGGACTCGGCAGAAGTTATGCGCTGGGATTGGCCGCACGCGGAGCGAGGGTGGTGGTGAATGATCCCGGCGTTCTCCCAGATGGATCGTCCCGCGCGATGAAGGTGGCCCAAGAGATCCACGCACAGGGCGGCCACGCCGTTGCCAATTGCGACAGTGTGGCGGACCGGGATTCCGCAGGGAAGATCGTCGCCGCTGCCATGGATAACTTCGGACGGCTGGACATTCTCATCAACAATGCCGGAATTCTCAAGGACAAGAGTTTCCTCAAGATGCCCCTCGACGATTTCGAAGACGTGCTCAACGTCCACCTTCTCGGTACAGTCTATCTCACAAA
>CAIVDK010000161.1 GCA_903904655.1 uncultured delta proteobacterium
ATCATCTTTGACCGGAATTGAGGGAAAATTTACATTAAAAATGACTGATCCGATCCGGCGAGCCGATACGAAAGAAAAAAAGGCCACGGGGAATAATCCGTAACCTTTTGATTTCATTTGGTAGGCGGTGCTGGGATTGAACCAGCGACTTCTACCGTGTGAAGGTAGCACTCTCCCGCTGAGTTAACCGCCCAAGTGCCGTCTGCTATAGCCTAAAGTTTTCCGCAATTCAAGTAAAAAGACTTCCTTTAATTTCATCATGACAATATTTGGAAAAGAAGCGTTGCCGCCTACCCTTCCGCCATTCGTTTATCTTAAATGGCGGAAGGGTCTAAGCGACGCTTTCAGCTTGGCGCTGGAGAGGGTTTTGAACTATAACATTTCATAAATACCGGCTGCGCCCATACCGCCGCCGATACACATGGATACGATACCACGTTTTCCGCCGCGACGTTTCAGCTCATGCAGCAGCTGAGCGGTCAGTTTGGCGCCGGTGCATCCCAGAGGATGACCCAGAGCAATCGCGCCGCCATTGGGGTTAATATCGCCTGCCCAATAGCGGTCTTCAATACCAACCACGCGGCAGGAATAAATTGCCTGTGAGGCAAAAGCTTCATTGATTTCATAAACATCAATGTCTTTAGGCGTCAGACCGGCCATTTTCAAAACTTTCGGAATGGCATAAGCAGGACCCACACCCATTTCTTCCGACAAACAACCTGCCACTGCAAAGTGAGTCATTCTGGCAAGAGGTTTCAGTTTCAGGGCTTTAGCTTTTTCCGCGGTCATCAAAATGGCAAAGGCCGCACCATCCGTCATCTGGGAAGAGTTACCGGCAGTTACGACACCACCCGCTTTGAAGGGTGATTTCAACTTGCCGAGATCTTCGAACGTCGTCGGCCAACGCACACCATCATCCGTATCAAACTTGACGGTTTCTCTGACGCGCTTGCCATTCTTTACTTTATATTGGAACGCTTCGATAGGAATAATCTCTCCCTTAAATTTCCCGGCTTTAATGGCTTCATAAGCGCGGCGATTACTTTCGACACCGAACTTATCCTGATCTTCACGTGAAACGTTATGATTCATCGCCACGTTTTCCGCCGTATTGCCCATATTGATATAAACGTTGGGCATGCTGCCGTCAAACTTCCAGTCGGGGTTCGGACGCATGGCTGAACCGCCCATGGGAATATGCGACATGGTTTCGCAACCACCGGCAATGATAACATCCGACCAGCCGGCGCGAATCTTCGCTGTCGCATCAGCAATAGCCTGAATACCGGATGAGCAAAAACGATTGACCGTCATGCCGGAAACGGAAATCGGCATACCCGCGCCCATGGCCAAAATTCTTCCTAAATTCATGCCCTGTTCCGCTTCGGGAAAAGAACAACCGACAATCAAATCGTCAACATCACCGGGATCCAATTCCGGCACTCTGGCCAGCAAACCTTTGAGAACCTGGATACCATAGGCATCCGATCTTGTTGAGGCAAGACCACCTTTTTTATAACGGCCGCCTGGACTTCTTACGGCATCAATAATTACAGCATCACTCATGATTTTCCTCCTTCATTTCAGGTCGCGCGGGGTCTGTTTCCTAACAGTTCATGCAAACCGCCGCGTTCATTTTTTCATAATAGGTTAGTTACGCAGCGGCTTTCCATTGCTCAGCATATACATGATGCGCTCCTGTGTCTTCTTCTCGCCGCACAGACTGACAAAGGCTTCTTTTTCCAGATCCAGAATTTCCTGCTCCGAAACAAATGTCCCTTCAGCGCAATCACCGCCGGAAAGGATATAAGCCACTTTGTTTGATACATGGAGATCATAATCAGATATGAAGTTGCCATATCTCATATTGACAATAATGCCATTGACAAAGCCGCGCATATTCTCGCCCATCACGGGAATCAAAGCGGGTTTAGGCGGTTTGTAACCTGCCATCACCAGAGAAAGAACAAGCTGTTTAGCCTCATAGATCTGCTGCTCACGGCTCATGTTGATGGTTTCCGTTCTGCGGATATAACCCAGTTCCATGGCTTCCGCCGCACTGGTAGAAACCTTGGCCATCGCGATATTTTCGAAAGCTTTAGCCATATGGTATTGCATATTGAGTCCGTTTGCCACAACACCATCCGGAATGCCTTCCGTCAATCGCACCAGAAGTTCCTTGCAGCCGCCACCCGCGGGAATCACACCAACACCGACTTCAACCAGTCCCATGTAAGTCTCGCCGTTGGGCAGACAACGAGCGCCGTGCATCGCTATTTCGCAACCGCCGCCCAGAGCCATTCCGGCCGGAGCCGTCACGACAGGCTTGGAAAGATATTTCATCCGCATATTGCCATTTTGTAAACTCTCAATACCTTTCTCAATCATATCCCACTGCCCCATCTGCGCGGCGGTGAGCACCTGAAATACGTTGGCGCCTGCGGAAAAAGCACGCGGATCATGATTGGCAACTACCATACCCACGAAATCTTTTTCCACGATATCGCAGGCTTCGGCTTGCATAGTTGTCAGGCCTTCATCAATAGAGTTCATCTTGGTATGGAATTCCAGACAGACCACGCCGTCACCGATGTCAATGAGGCTGGCGCTGGCGTTTTCTTTAACAATTTTGCTGCGTTCTTTGAGGGAAGGCAGAATGATGATGCGGGGATTTTCGTCAAGCTTGACGTAACCCTTCTTCTCAAAGTCGTAGTAATACTTTCCGTCGGCTTTGATTGCGTAGAAGGATTCACAACCTTTTTTCAGCATTTCGTCGATCTTCTTAGGAACTTTCAATTTCAGCTTCTTCATGACTTCAATGGCTTCCTTGACGCCCACGGCATCCCAGGACTCGAAAGGACCTAATTGATGATTGTAGCCCCACTTCATGGCATTATCGATGGAAATAATGGTGTCGCAGATTTCACCGACACGATTGGCAGAGTAGATAAAGTTTTTGCACAAATATTCGCGAACGTAATCTCCGGCCTTGTCCTCACCGTTAAAAACAATTTTCATGGAGTCGCGGATATCTTCTTTCTTCTTGGCGGCAGAGACAGAATCAAATTTCGGTTTGCCGGCGGGTACGTATTCCATCGTGTCTGTATCCAGCATCAGTTTGACGGTTTTTCCCTTGGCATCTTTGGTTTTCTTATAATATCCCTGCTTCGTTTTGTTGCCCAGCCATTTATTGGCCAGCATCTTTTCCAGCAACGGCGAAGAAGCAAACATCTCCCGGGACTCATCATTGGGAACCGCATCATAAAGATTTTTAGCAACATGACTTCCGATATCGAGGCCAACAAGATCCATGGTACCGAAGAGTGCTGTTCCCGGACGACCGATAACTTTGCTGACAATGGCGTCCACTTCATCGATTTTTAACTTCTTGTCCAGCATCAATCTGGTTGCATTGGACATATCGAAAACCCCGATACGGTTTCCAACAAAGTTCGGAGAATCTGAACAAACGACCACGCCCTTCCCCAATGACTGCTCGCTGAATTTTACCATGAAATCGACTATCGCCGGGTCCGTTTCGACACCGGGAATGATTTCCATGAGTTTCATGTAGCGGGGAGGGTTGAAAAAGTGCGTTCCCAGAAAATGTTTTTTCAGATTGGCGCTGAATTTTTCGCTGATTTCTTTAATGGGAATACCGGAGGTATTCGTCGAAACGATACACGTCGGTTTGATAACTTTTTCTACTTTTGCAAAAAGGTCCTGTTTGATTTTGAGGTTTTCTACAACAACCTCACAAATCCAATCCACATCGGCCAGCCACTTCAAATTGTCTTCAAAGTTTCCGATTTTGATCATGGACGCATTTTTCTTGGTAAAGAAACTGGCAGGTTTTGATTTTGTGACACCGGCCAGGCCGTTTGCCGCAAAACGATTACGCCATGCGGGGCTTTTTTCCGTCAGGCCTTTCTTTTTGTCAGCATCCGTCAGTTCAAATGGAATGATATCGAGCAGATAACACTCAATACCGGCATTAGTCAGATGAGCCGCGATGGTCGCACCCATGACTCCCGCACCTAAAACAGCCGCTTTTTTGATCTCTAGTGACATTATTCTCCTCCTTCTCTTTCTTATGAACCGCCAATTTGATTTGCGATCCATAATTTGTTTGAGGCCAAGCTGCGCCTACATTAACCTTCATACATCATTCGATATTTCATGAACCGTGTCCCGGTTCACATGTCAGTTTAAGCTATAATGGCGAGCTTATCACATCCTTTCTCCAATATATTTCCGACAGCGAAAAACGCGTCGCCGCAGAAAATCCAGCGAGGAGTTTTTTTGTTTGTTTTAATAATTTTATTGGGATGAGAAAAAAATGTAAGTCCTGATAAATAATCAGGCTATTGAAACAGTTCGATGAAGCTTTTACTCTTGATGCTACTTTTCGATCATGAGGCCATGCAACGAAAAATATGATGGTAAAGACTTCAGGCATTCCGTGGCTCCCTTTCCACTTTGAAGAGAAGTCAAAACAATTAATCAACCACCTCGCAGCAAGCTGCGGAGAAATGACGCTCGTCCCGCATCAGCGGGATTGAAATTGATTTTACCCTGCGGATACACCCGGGTATCAATTCCTGACGCTCAAGGGGAAAAAACTCTAAACCCCGAGGGATAATCTTTAGCCACCTGCTGGGTTTTGGTCAATTACTGACTAAAGGTCAATGTGGTTATTAAACCAAACAAAAACTAAAGTCAAGGCAAATAAGTTATTTTTTGAGTTCTTTCAGATGATTTATCCGGTTTTCAGAAAAATGGCAATTCCAATGAAGATTTTGGCATTTATCATACGGGATTGCCCCGTCGGCTGTTGGCCTCTTCCTAAGAAACTTCACTGCAATTTGCCAGAACAAGGAGTCTTGCCACCCTTTAGTGGTGGTTGCAACCACCTAAAAGTGGCAAGACCCCTTGTTCTAACGGTGAAGAACTGGTAAATTGCTCGCAAGGAACTTCCCCGCCCCTGGTGGGTGGGGATAACCTGAAGGTCACACGTTGAGGGGAGGGGGAAGCCTTTGTTTTCACTCTCCCCCTGCCCCTCCCGTTATACCCTGAAGGGCACGCGAGGGAGGGGAGATTACAGTTTCTTCCATTAATAACCAGCTTGAAGAACTGGTAAATTGCTCGCAAAGACAGCCGTCTCCGGGATAGCCCGCCATAAGGAAAGGGGCAAGGAACGCATCCCTTACCCCTTGTTTGACACCTGAAATCGGAGAAGACTTAAAGTCTGAACGACTCGACAAAAAAAGAGGGCGGTTAAGCCCCCTTTTTTGTAAAGCAACTATGTTGTGGGTGAGGTCGACAAGAGTGCAGGTTTGACCCCGTTATTGAGCTACAACCTTACTTAGCAGCCGATGTAATGGTGCCGTTGGCATCGACCGAATACTTCAGTGTCCCGTTAGCAGGCGTAGCGGTCAATGCAAGCCCGGCCAAGGTCCCAGTTGTAACCGCTGTCGTAACATCAGAGCTTGCCTTGAAACCGTTATCGAGCAAAAGATCGAGAGTCACCGTTCCGCCTGGATTTTGTGAAAAGTATGCCTGAGCCGCCGTGTACGCATTTTTCGCATCCGCGTTTGCCTGCGCGTTGAATCCCTTTTGCCTGTAAGCTGAAAACTGCGGGATGGCGATGGCTGCCAGAATACCGATTATGGCAATAACGATCATGAGTTCGATCAATGTGAACCCTTTTTGTCCTTTTTTTCTAGTAAATGCTTTTAACATAACAGTCCTCCTTATTAATGTTGGTTGTCTATTGGGTTATTTTTGTTTTGATATTGATTACATCATTAATTTTCTCCGCTTCACCTCCCGCTCGTTTTCTTTAAAAATTTCTTTACATCTTGTGGCTTATTTGAAAGCAATGGCTGTGCCACATGAAATTATTTTATTTTTAATTATTAATATCAATGGTTTACAACAATAAACTGAGGACGCTGATTATTTAAAAGACAGTAAACAAGCAAAACAGCGGGGTATTTTCACCAATAAGGCGTCAGTTTGCCCTATTTCATATAAACTGTTTTCCCCTTGAGGAAAATATGGTAGGGAAATGAAAGAGGATTTGGAACAATGTTTGAAGTCACGATCATTAAATCATTTTCCGCAGCGCATCTACTGGCGGAAATCGGCGGAAAGTGCGAAGAATTACACGGACATAATTTTAAGGTGGAGGTCACTGTCGGCGCCTCGAAACTGAATGCGGAAGGAATTCTAGTAGACTTTCGGCTGGTTAAAAAATGGCTCAAAAATATTCTCGACGAGATGGATCATCAACACCTCAATGAACTTTCCTTTTTCGCAGGCAAAAATCCTTCTTCGGAAAATATCGCTTACATTGTCTATAAAGCCATGCAAGCCAAGGTAAAAGGTGAAGAGGCCAAAGTGCTTCGCGTAAAAGTATGGGAATCAGAAAACGCAGCGGTAATGTATGAAGAATAGGCTGAAGACCGAAGACCGAAGGCTGAAGGACAAAGGACACAAGGACAATTACCGAAGATTGAAATGCTGAAGATTTGAAGAAATAATGCCGTTCTATTACATCTTTACCTTCGGCCTTCAGTCTTCAGCCTAAAAACCTATTGCTTATGATTGATATTCAAAACCAGAAAGATTTTCGCAACATTGACATTAAAAAGGTCGGGGTGAAAAACATCAAGTATCCGATCCTTGTGTTGGATCGCGCGCGCGGCACACAGCCGGTTAACGCTACAATCAATATGTATGTCAATCTGCCGCATCATTTTAAAGGCACCCACATGAGCCGGTTTGTGGAAGTGCTTAATGATTTCAAAGGCCAGATCAGCATCAAGACGTTTCAAACCATCCTGGAAAAAATGCGCCAGAAACTGCACGCTCATTCCGCGCATATGGAAATCGACTTTCCCTATTTTCTGGAAAAAACAGCCCCTGTCTCCAAAGCCAAAAGCCTGATGGAATACCGCTGCCTTTTTACCGGCGAAAACAACGCTGAGCAGACTGATTTTCTCGTCGGCGCAGTCGTTCCGGTGACCACACTATGCCCCTGCTCCAAGGAAATCAGTGCCTTCGGCGCACACAATCAACGCAGCATCGTCACGGTAAAAGTGCGTTTTAAAAAATTTTTCTGGATTGAAGACCTGATAAGAATTGTGGAAGATTCAGCCAGTGGTGAGGTATATTCCCTTCTGAAGCGCGTGGATGAAAAATACGTCACGGAAAAGGCGTACGAAAATCCTAAATTTGTGGAAGACGTTGTCCGCAGCGTTGCCGTGAAGCTCAATGCCGATGATAATTTCATCTGGTACAGTATCGAAGCGGAAAATTTTGAAAGCATCCATAACCATAGCGCTTATGCCTATGTCGAGAAAGGATAGACCCATGGCCGCAAAAACCTTTTTCAATCTTTATCATCACGGATTTATTCGCACCGCTGTCTGCATTCCTGAAATTAAGGTTGCCGACGTGTCGTTTAATGTCCAAAAAACGATTGAACTGGCGAAAAAAGCGGCACAGCAGAAAGCCATTCTGGCAATCTTCCCGGAACTGGGGCTCTCTGCCTATTCCAACGAAGATTTGTTTCACCAGGATGCCTTACTCGAGAGCGTTGAAGAGGCTCTGGTCACCATTAAAAAAGCATCTGCCAAATTAAATCTGATTCTGGCTGTGGGCGCGCCGCTGCAAGTGGATTGCCGTCTGTTCAACTGTGCGGTTGTGTTTTATCGGGGAATGATCCTCGGCATTGCCGTCAAAACCTATCTGCCAAATTACCGCGAATACTACGAGGCCAGACAATTCTCGCCGGCTTCGGCGGCCCTTTCTTCAAGCATTGCTATTGCGGGACAAAAAGATATTCCTTTCGGCGCTAATCTGATTTTTAAAGCCGCCAATCTTAAAAACTTCAATGTCTTCTTCGAAATCTGCGAAGATGTCTGGGTGCCCATTCCGCCTTCGAGTTTCGCGGCCATGGCGGGTGCGACGGTCATCGGCAACCTATCCGCTTCCAACATCACCATCGGCAAATCGGAGTACCGGCATCAACTGGCCGCCAATCAGTCCGCGCGCTGTGTCGCCGCTTATCTTTACGCTGCCGCAGGTTTCGGCGAATCCACGACGGATCTGGCCTGGGACGGGCACGCGATGATTTATGAAAACGGCAATCTGCTTTCAGAATCCAAACGTTTTTCAACGTCGGCACAAATAATTTGCGGCGACATCGACCTGGATCGTCTGGCGCAGGACCGGATGCGACTCACGACTTTCGGCCAGAATGCGACGGATCATAAAAATCAGCTGGCCGGATTTCGTTCTGTAGAATTTGAAGTCGACTGCCCGACGGGACGTTTATTGCCGGATCGTGAAATTCCCCGCTTTCCTTACATCCCCGCCGACCAGGGAAAGCGCGACCAGCGCTGTTATGAGGCCTACAACATCCAGGTTCAGGGCCTGGCCCAAAGACTCAAATCCTCCGGTATTCCTAATTTGGTGATTGGCGTTTCCGGAGGCTTGGACTCCACGCACGCCCTGCTTGTAGCGGCCAGAACCATGGATCTGCTGGGCAGGCCTCGCACCCATGTCAAAGCTTATACGATGCCCGCTTTCGGAACAACCAACAAAACATATCGCAACGCCGTCAATCTGATGCGTGCCTTAGGCGTAGAGGCCAATGAAGTCGATATCAAGCCCGCCTGCCTCCAGATGCTCCATGACATTAATCACCCTTTTGCCCGCGGAAAGAAAATTTATGATATCGCTTTTGAAAATGTACAGGCCGGCCAGCGATCGGCGCACCTTTTCCGGTTGGCCAACATGCAAAACGCTCTGGTCGTCGGCACGGGTGATTTGAGCGAATTGGCTCTGGGGTGGAGCACTTACGGGATCGGTGATCACATGTCACATTACAATGTGAATGCCAGCGTCCCGAAAACGCTCATTCAGTATCTGATCCGCTGGGTGGCGCAAAAGCATCAGTTTTCCGTAGCGGTATCGGAAATTCTTCTGGCTGTTCTGGCAACGGAAATTTCGCCGGAGCTCATTCCCGGCCGGCTCGATGATCAACCACAGCAGAAAACGGAAGCGACCATCGGCCCCTATGAATTGCAGGACTTTAACAATTTCTACATAACCCGCTTCGGGTATCCGCCCGTCAAAGTGGCCTTTCTTGCTTATTGCGCCTGGAAGGATAAAACGCAAGGTTCGTGGCCGGATGTGCCGCCTGAAAAGCAAAATAGCTACAGCCTGAAAGAAATCAAGAAATGGCTGCATGTTTATATAAACAGATTTTTTAAAATGTCTCAGTATAAGCGTTCCTGCGTTCCCAACAGTCCCAAAGTGGGTTCCGGCGGTTCGCTTTCCCCGCGCGGCGACTGGCGCGCGCCCAGCGACAGCGAACCAACCGTGTGGCTTGCGAACTGGGAAAAAATTCCGGACATGGATGACGAACGATGAAACAATCCTATAAAGACTTTGACGCCACGGAACTATTCTGTCCGCAATGCCGACGGGCTGTGCCGGTGCGAAAAAGACTGCTGCTGGTTCTTACCGAAGGCGAAAAATATGATTACAGTTGCGTTTACTGCGGAACGTCGGTAGGCGACAAGCTGGTGAAAGAAAACGCCAACTCAAAAATCCTGCTTCGCTGAGACCACCCCCAACCCCCGCCAGCGGGGGATAACAACCCCAACACACAACCGACGGGGACAACACCCCCAATGCACGACAGCGGGAAACAGTTATTGTTTTAAGTTTTTTTTTGCAGAGCCTGCCTTAATTTTTGCGCAAGCAGGCTGGATTCGCCCGCAGATGCCGTTTCTCCATAAACAAGATTAACATCCCGGCTGGAGGATATATTGTCTCCCAGGTATTCTGCCAATACTTCCCGGCTGTGAACATCCTCATGACAATAAACGCAGAGGTTTTCCCAGTTGCTGCCGTCGGCGGGGTTATTGTGGTGATTGCCGTCTCTGTGATGAACGGTTAAAAGTTGCCGATTCACGCCCGAAAAATCCCGGCCGCAACGACCGCAAACGAGTCCGTGAATGTTTAAAGACTTTTCGCGGTAGTCCTGGCCGCCGGGCACTTTGGCGGCGTTTTTCATTTCCCGCACGGTATCTTCGACTGATTTTTGCGTATCGGTGGTCAAAGGGTTTTTGGAAACGGCAACACGCCCCCCCTTATTGGAAAATGTCATTTTGGCCATGTCGTTCTAAACCTTTCGCTTGCCGGTCAATACATTAACAAAAACCCTTATCCCTTTGACTACGGCCATCAACTCTGTCATTTTTCTAAACAAGGGAGACTTAAGAGCCCGCGGCGAAATCAATTCTATTCCACTGACCACATCGCTCATCACCGCGTGAAGCCGATCGGCCATGGCGGCACACTTTTGAACCTCGCCATTGATCGCCGTCGTCGAATTATTAATATTCGTGGAAATCTCTTCCATGTTTTTCAAGATCGCCGGCAGTCGCCCATTCAAAGCCTGCAAAGTAACCGTGACGTCGCTCACGGCACGCCATAGTTTCAGCAGAATCGGAATACAAAATAACACCAGCAACAGCAGGGCAACACCAAAAATTAGCAAACTGATTTCCAGATACATAATACTTCTCCTGAACGTTTTCACCCGATAACTGCAAAATATTGATAATGGTTATAGGTGGATTAAACCGTCTTTTTGTTTTTTTCTTCCCGATACGCTTCCATCCCGGCGTCAATCGCTTTCTTTAAACGGTCTTTATTATCCGCGAGTGTATCGGCGCTCGAATGAGCAAACTCACTTATTTTTTCTTCTATTTCTTCCGCTTTTTCTCTGGCAGTTCCTTCGGCTTCTTTCAGGCGACTTACCGCCACCTCGTAAGCTTCTTTGCTTTTTACCGTCGCCTTTTCATATTCTTCCCTTGCTTTCACCAAAAGTTCGTCTGCCTTGTCGGCGATATCTCGACGGGTTTCCTTACCGCTTTTTGGCGCAAACAAAATTCCGATGGCCACACCAATCAGACCGCCGATCAACAAACCATCTACCAAACCGCCATCTTTCTCCGCCATAAGACACCTCCTTAAATTATTTTTTCCTGATTTCTAACTTTTTTTCTATACTTAAGCGCTAAAGACAAACATGTCAAGACGCAAAAAAACCGGGCAACCTATGCGTTAACAAAGGTTACCCGGTTCTGTAATCCTGCAATTAATTGTATGATTATTTTGCCGGTGCAGGGGCCGGTGCTGCCGGAGCTGCAGGAGCTGCTTCGGGTGCTGCAGGGGCTGCCGGTGCTGCAGGGGCTGCCGGGGCTTCAACTTTAGGTGCTTCCTGCTTGGGTGCTTCCTTGCAGCCGATGGCTGCGATGGACAAAGAAGCCAACAAAAGCACGCTAACAAAAATGGCTAATACCTTCTTCATAAGAATATATCCTCCTTTCAGTAATTTTAGTGTGTAAACACACTAGTATTTGATGGGTGACATTACGCTTTTTTTTTGCCTTGTCAAGATAAATTTAAACATATATAAGTGAGAAAATTTAACACAAAGGACGCTGCAATGATACTTGGCATTGATGTCGGCGGAACCCATACAGACGCCGTTCTGGTTCAAAATTTTCAACTGATCAAGAAGGCTAAAGTACTCACGAATCAAGCAAATATCATGGCCTCGCTTCTGGAAGCGGCAGATCGGCTGATCTCAGGCAATAATACAAATAATATTGATAGGATAGTCTTGAGCACCACGATCTCAACCAACGCGATTGTTCAGAATAAAACCAATCGCGTGGCGATGGTTTTGCTAAGCGGTCCCGGTCTGTCGCCGGCCACATTGAATCTGGGCAAAGATACTTACTTCGCCAAAGGTTACGTCAATCATCGCGGCATCCCCATTAAAAATGTGAACAACCGCGAAATTGAGGATATCAGCAGCGAAATTGCCGAAAGTCAAATTCGTCAGATCGGAATTGTCGGCAAATTTTCCAGCCGTAATCCGCAGCAGGAGCTGGACACAGCCGAACTGCTGCAGAATCCTTCCAGAAATATTTCTTTAGGCCATACGCTGTCCGGACAATTGAATTTCCCGCGCCGCATCGCCACAACGTATCTCAACGCGGCCATTCATGATATTTATCGGGGATTTGTGCAGGATGTTCAGAATTTTGCCGCAAAGATCGGTCCGAATATTCCCGTCTATATTTTGAAAGCGGATGGAGGAACCATCCTGATTGATAAATCGTTGGACTGCCCCGTGCAGACGATTCACTCCGGCCCGGCGGCAAGTATCATGGGGATTCTGGCAACAACCTGCATCGAAGAAGACGCCGTTGCCCTGGACATCGGCGGCACCACGACGGACATCTCCATCTTTGCCGATGGCGTTCCTCTTCTGGAACCATCCGGTGTGTCCATTGACGGGCGTAAAACGCTTATTCGCGGTCTTTACACCAAATCAATCGGCGTCGGCGGCGACAGTGTCGTAGGCGTTGAAAACGGAAATATTTTTATCGGACCGCAAAGGGAAGGACCGGCCGCCGCACTGGGTGGGCCATTCCCTACCCCCACGGATGCCATGATCGTGCAGGATATCATTGCTTTCGGCGACAAACAAAAAGCAGCAGGCGCCATCGCGTTGGTCGCCAAAAAACTTCACAGAAGTATTCAGGATACGGCGCACGCCATTGTTGAAAAAACAGCCGCGATGATTTCCGACAACGTCCGGCAGATCCTGGCCGAGATCAACAATAAACCTGTTTACACCATCCATGAGCTTCTGGAGGGGAAAGTTATTCGACCTAAAATGATCTATGTTGTGGGAGGTCCTGCCGCCATTGCCCCCTTCGTAGCAGAAAACATGGGTTATCCTTATTGCATCCCTGATCATTCGGAAGTATCCAATGCTCTCGGCGTAGCCCTTGCCAGAACAACCGCTGAAATAACCATCCTCGCCGACACTGAAAAAAGAGAACTCATCATCAGCGAAGAGGGGCATGTTCAAAACATTCCCCACAATTTTTCTCTGGAAGACGCTATCGAAGTCGGCAAAAAGACTCTTCGGGAAAAAGCCGTCCGGATGGGAGCCAATCCTAATGATATTATTATTGAAATAACGGAATCGCAGGAGTTTAATATGATTCGGGATTTTTACACAACGGGGAAAAATATCCGTGTTAAAGTTCAGATAAAACCCGGATTAATTTCTGCAGGCCAAGCGAGGTCAAATCATGCCTAAAAAAGAAAAAAAAACAGGCCTCATATTCTTTCCGGCATTTGACTGGGCCATATCCGCCAACCACCCGGAGCGCGAAGAGAGGCTGCTCTATACACAAGATCAGGTTTTTGAAGAAGGCCTGCTGGATTTTCCCAATATTTTGGAATACAAACCAGGCCTCGCCACCTACGCCGATATCAACCGCTGCCATATTTGCGTTCCGAATCCACAAAACCTGACAACGAATTCCCATCTTATTTCAGCCGGAGGCGCAATCACCGCCGCACAAAAAGTTCTGACAGGCGAAGTTGATAACGCCTTTGCCCTGGTGCGCCCCCCCGGCCATCATTCCATGCTCGTCGCCCACGGTGCGCGAGGCTTCTGCAATATTAATATTGAAGCCGTGATGGTTGAATATATCCGGCATAAATTCGGCATTAAGAGAATTGCCGTTGTCGATACGGATTGTCATCACGGCGACGGCACCCAGGATATTTACTGGAACGATCCGGATGTCCTGTGCATTTCCATGCACCAGGATGGACGAACGCTTTATCCGGGAACAGGTTTCATCGATGACTTCGGCGGTCCTAATGCGCTGGGCGCGACCATTAACATTCCCCTGCCACCCCGCACGTCAGATGAAGGTTTCCTCTTCGCGCTCGATAATGTCATTCTTCCGATACTGGACGACTTTAAACCGGAAATCATCATCAATTCGGCGGGACAGGACAACCATTACAGTGACCCGATCACCAATATGAACTTCAGCGCACAGGGATACGCGCTTTTGAATGAAAAACTCGCGCCCGATATTGCCGTTCTGGAAGGCGGATATTCCATCGAAAAAGCCCTCCCCTACGTCAATGTCGGCATCATCCTCGCCATGGCCGGGCTGGACTATAGCCAGGTGCGGGAACCGGATTACGACGCCCAGCGTATCCGTCAATCTCCAGAGATAACCAGGCTGATTGAAAACGAAGTGAAGGATGTGATGACGCTGTGGAAGAAAAAGAAGAACCTGAAACAACAGATCACCGGATCCGCCGCATATATCCGTCGCGAAAAGAATATCTATTATGACACGGATGATATCACGGAAAAACAAATCGAAACCGTCCGTGTCTGCAACGATTGCGGTGGTCTGGTCACGATCGAATCGTCCGCCGATACGGGCAAGAAGATCTACGCGGTGATCCTGCCCAATTCCTGCTGCCCGGAATGCCGTAAAAACGGCGAAACGTTTTTCGACCGGGTTAACAGTTCGCAATACAATCATGTTTATTTTCAAGACAGACAGCGAGACGTATTTATCGTGAAATAACACCGGGGAGTAAAATGGACGACCAACAGATCAAAGAAAGAACACAAAAAACGGCAGAAAAACTCTTCTCCGGCGGCGCGAAACTGGATCGCCCCTATTCGTTATGGCATGAGTTCGATCCGAAACTGGCCAATGATTTTTCCCGCTTTATTACCGGTAATTTATACTCGCGCGACGTTTTGACGATTCAGGAGCGTCAGATGGCAGCTTGCGCCATGCTGGCGGCGCTTAAGGCCAGAGACGAACTGAAAGTCCACGCCAATGCCGCGTTAAACGTCGGCTGCGATCCCCGAAAGCTTGTCGAAATTATTTTCCAGACAGCGACATATGCCGGCATGCCCGCAGTCAATGAGGCGCTGAGCGCTTTTAAGGAAGTTCTGCAGGCGCGCGGTGAGTGGCCGCTCAAATAATGGGTGCACGGTCGTGCGCCCCTACATGCCCTTTTCCGGTTTCTGAAGCCAGGTCACAATCCCTATGGAAAGAAGAATCAACAATCCACCGGTGGCAATACGCAACGTCAGATCTTCTCTGAAAATCAACATACCCAGCACAACGGCGTAGAGAATACGGGATGTGGAAACGAGCGATCCTGCCCGTGCCGTTACATATTTATAGCCGTATGTAATGCATATTTGCCCGATCACGCCAACCGACGCCGATGCCAAAAGCAGCAACCACTGGCTGCCCTGAGGCCAGACAAAGACCGGCAGCATTACCAATCCATTCAATATCGTACCGATCGACATCAGATAAAACAGAATCACCATCGTCGAATCGTTTTTTCGCGCCATATTCAGCGTGATAATCGCGAAAGCCGCAACAAGCCCAGATAACAAGCCGAAGATATCTCCCTTGTTGATGGAATTAAGATTGGGATTGATCACGAGCCAGATACCGGCAAGCGCAACAATCAAAATCAGATACAAAAAAGGCGATATTTTTTCCTGACGAAAAAAAAGCGGCGCAAAAAGAAAGATGAAAAAAGGATAGGTCATATTGAGCATATGGGTGTTTGTAATCGTCGTGTATTGAGACGCCAGAAAGAATAAAATAACAGCGACGGTATTGAGCACGCCCCGCCAGACCAAAAGCGATAGCTTATTGGCTACGAGTGATATTGAATTTTTATAAACGGCCACCGACACAACCAGGAATCCCAGAAGGAAACGTGAAAATGTTACCTCCACGGCGGAAACGTCCGATGAACTGGTCAGGAGTTTGGAGAAAATGGTTGATATGGTAAAACATAATTCCGAAAGCATTATAAAAATAATGCCTCTATACATGCCCGTATCCTTCAACATGCGCAAGCTATAAGAAAATCCAACCTTCCTGTCAACATCGTTATCATTCCTTACAGAGAAAACATTGTCAGCATTTTCTTAATGGCCGGAAGATATCCCATGCATTTTTTAGCATTGGTGAAACTTGATCGCCTGTTTTACACAATTTCTTTTTACTGAAATCGCCGGCACGGGAAAATCGAACCAATCCTTAATCGCCATGTCCGTTCCGATGCCATGCATAAAGTTATAAACCGCTTTATTCAAACCGGGCGCAAAAATATAATGCTTACAGCCGCTGGGATCTTCGTGGACGAGATCATTTCTGGCAAACCCACAGGCAGGATGGTCTAATATCGTACAAGAATATTTCTGCGGATTCTTTCCCACATCGCTATGAGCCGTGGCGGTAAAACTATGCCAGAAAGCCGATTGGATCAGCCCCTCGTCAAAGAACTGACGGACGATCTCCAGGGCATCGATTGTTTCTTGCGCCGTCTGTGTCGGGAAGCCGTACATCAGGTACGCATGCACCATGATACCGGACTTGCTGAAATTGTCACATACTTGCGCCGCCTGACGAATGGTCACCCCTTTATTCATTAGCTGCAAAAGTCTGTCCGAGGCCGCTTCCAGTCCTCCTGTTACAGCAATGCAGCCAGACATTGCCAATAAACGGCAGAGATCTTCGGTAAAAGCCTTTTCCAAACGGATATTGGTCCACCAGGAAATCCCGATTTTTCTTCGCAGCAATTCTTTGGCCACTTGTTTGAGGACTGAAGGCGGTGCTGCCTCGTCCACAAAATGAAAGCCACGGTGTCCTGTTTGAGCGATCACCTGCTCGATTCGATCCACCAGGACTGAGGCGGGGGCGCTCTCATAATGCTTGATATAAGCGAGCGATGTATCGCAAAATGAGCATCTATGCCAGTAACAACCATGGGCCAGGGTAAGCTTATTCCAGCATCCGTCGCTCCACAAGCGGTGCATTGGATTGGGTACTTCAATCAAAGAAAGGTATTTATCTAAGAGGAGATCAGAGTAATCCGGACAACCGGTCTCGGCATGATGAAAATCCGGTTGCCTGTCATCATTGATAAAGCGCACTGCATCGTCAATCCGGATAAACGTTCTTACGAGTTCCTCCTGATTCTTTTCGCCCTGGAGATGCTGAAGGATGTTTAAAAAAGGACGTTCGCCATCGTCCAGGGTAATGAAATCCAGGTAATTAAAGATCGCCGGTTCGGATAAATTCCGCAGTTCCGTATTAACAAATCCTCCGCCGGCAACGATTTTAATGTGGGGAAAATGTTTTTTGATATATTGCCCGCATTTTAATCCCGCATAGAGATTTCCGGGAAAGGGCAGGGTTATCCCCACAACAGCGGGACAATACTGTTCGATATGTTTTTGGAGCAACTCCAGTAACCAGACCTCAAGAATATTTTCCGTCTGCTGTAAAGTATGATTCAACGGGGCAAAAGAATGAGCAGACATTCCCAGCTTTTCCGCATACCGGCTGAAACCAAAATAGGGTGTTACCGCCTCTTTTATGAGATCGCCGACATCCTCAATATAAAGTGTTGCCAGAAACCGGGCTTTATCATTAATCCCGCTGTTGCCAAATGACCATTCCAGATCAGGCAGGGCATCAAAGCGAGAAGCTCGCGGCAGAAATGTTTCATTGCCCAGGCGTGAGGCTTGCGTATTATCCCGATACTGCAAGAAACTCATGACCTGGTCAATAGTCTGCACGTAGTTTGTTTTATTCTTGATGATGCGCCGGGAATTTCGGGAAAGATTTTTACCTTTATGTTCAATTGCTTGGAAGAGTTTGTGAAAACCGCCCTGAGAAAAAATTGCATTGATCAGTTCAATACCGAGGTCAACCTGAAACACATCTAAGCCTTGCGATTGTAAAAAACCCTTTAAATAGGGCGTTGCCGGATATGGGGTGTTGAGCTGGGTAAAGGGAGGTGTGATCAGAAGTGTTTTTATAGGCATAGTTAAATTAAATTATAAAAGTTTATATCTCCAGAATTTCTATTTCAAGTATTAACAAATACCAAAAATATTCTTAATAGAGAATCCTTGGCAAGGAGGACCACCTGCAAAAAGATCTACAAATGTCCTTGTCATATTATACACTTATTTCTCTTGATAAAACGTTTAACGTCTTTGACATCCATACCAGTTAGTTTTAATGTCACACTGTAATTGTTGAATATGATATAAAACCTACACTTTGCCGTGGCATATGTCAAATATTGACTTCATCTATATTTAACAACCGGATGCCCCGATATTAAAGCTTGAAACTTCATGAGTGATTTCGGGAATTCTTGACTAATTTGCATGAGAACCAATCATAAAGATCATTCAAGGCCGAGCGGCACCTTGACCCCCCCATTACTTGTTCCTCCAGCAACAGGGCGAATTGAATTTCTCCTTCGGTTGCTGAAGACTCAACGTCATAGTCTCCAGGTCATCCTGAGCCGATCCACCAACTCGGCTCCCAGGGAGGAAAACAGCAGCACGTCTGCCTTGCAGGCGAAGGGCAGACGTGCATTTGAAAGAATGTTGAAAATTTACATAACCAATTTTGTTGCTCCTTTTAAAAAAGCCGATTTTTCTTTTGAGGGGAACACTATAGGATGTTCCCCTCAAAAGCACAAAATCCTCTTGACACTCAAAACCACACCTTCTATATCCCATCCAACAAAAAGGAACACAAGCCATCATGAACACACCGGACACAACCCCGACACAGGAAACCATCGACGCCGTCTACACGTGGGTGAACGGAGATGACCCGGAGCTACGGGCAGGCCTGCAGCGATGGCGGCAGGGTCCCGCCGACGTGCACAGCTCGGGCGTTCGCCGTTTCCGGGACAACGGGGAGCTCAGGTATTCCCTGCGCGCCCTTGAACAACACGCCCCCTGGGTTCGTAACGTCATCATCGTCCATGCCGGAGCCTCGCCCGCATGGCTGGACACGACCTGTGCCGGTCTGCGCATGGTGCGCCACGAGGAGATCTTTCCGGACCCCACAGTGCTACCGACGTTCAATTCGTGGGCCATCGAACTGAGC
>CAIVDK010000162.1 GCA_903904655.1 uncultured delta proteobacterium
CTTGGCGACCACCAATATGACCACCCAAATCTATGTTGACCCTGCGATACGGCCACAAATCATGGCCGATTTGATGAGTACCGACGGTTGGGTTCACTACGAAGAAGTTTTATGGCGGCGAAAAGATCATCGCATCATCACCGTTGACATGACTGGGCGTAAAGTGCTTAGCGCCAATGGAGATTTTCTCTACCTGGAAGGCTTTATCGAAGATATCTCCGAGCGCAAGCGCGCGGAAGAGGCGCTGGTGGAAAGTGCAAAAAAATTTCGGGAACTCAGTATTATCGATGAACTCACATCCCTCTACAATTCTCGGCATTTTTACTTCCAGCTTAAAATCGAATTAGAGCGGTCAACCAGATACGATCAACCATTGACTCTCCTTCTGCTTGATCTAGACAATTTCAAGGCATTGAACGACACTTACGGCCATCTCGAGGGAGACCTAGTCTTAAGACGACTTGGCCAGGTTGTCAAAAAATGCCTGCGCGAAACTGATTCCGCTTATCGTTATGGCGGCGAAGAATTTACTGTCATACTGCCTATGACTACAAGTGTGGATGGTATCGCTACAGCGGAAAGAATCCGGACGGAATTCAAGAAAGAGACTTTCTTGCCGCTACCTGATCAGGAAGTCCATTTGACGTTGAGTATCGGGCTTTCGCAGTACAAGCCCCCGGAAGACATAAAGGCCTTCGTTCAAGGGGTTGATAAGCTTATGTACCAAGCAAAAAATACCGGAAAAGATAGGGTTAGTTATGAGTGATAGTTTTAATCACAGTTCAAGTGGTAATCCTTACTCCAATTCCGAACCAAAAATACTTGACTTGTAGATACCGTTCTTGTGGGATGAGCTATTTTAAGACTCCAGATATGATATATTAATAACCATCCGTGACCGTCGGTCATTATTTATTTGACATAGCGGCTTGGATTCCATATAATCTGCGTCAATCAAGATTTGTTCTTGTTAAAAAATAGTTAAGAAGGTGGTGTAATATGAAAGACGCTTATGTGGAATACAAAGAAAAACTTATTTCGCCTGATGAGGCGGCCAGTTTCGTCAAGTCAGGTGATAAGATTTTTTACAGCGAGTTTGTTTTATTTCCCGAAGTTCTGGATGAGGCGCTGTCCAAGAGAATTCATCTGCTCAAAAATATTGATTTAAGAAGTGTCTGCTTTTCACGGGTGCCGAAAATTGTGGAAGCGGACCCCAAACGTGAGCATGTCATTATGAATGATTGGCATTTTGGAACCGTTTCACGCCGTCTTCATGATATGAATATGTGCAATTATATTCCGCTCAGTTATCACCAAGGGCCTAGAACCATTAGGAAATACCGTGACTTTGATGTGGCTTTCATTACGGTAGCTGAAATGGATAAAAACGGCTATTTTAATTACGGGATTGCCAATTCACTGACGAGCGCTGTTCTCAATAAATCAAAAAAAATTATTCTCGAAGTGAATAAGTCGGTTCCTTATTGCTATGGAGGGCTCAGAGAGTCCATCCATATTTCCCAAATTGATTATATCGTTGAGGGGAATAACACTCCGCTGGCTGAAGTCAAGCCTGCGACTCCAAAAGAAGTCGATCGACGAATAGCCGAGCACATTATGAAAGAAATTGAAGACGGCTGCTGTCTCCAGCTTGGTATTGGCGGTCTGCCGAACCTAATCGGGCAGATGATCGCTGAGAGCGATTTAAAAAACCTGGGTATTCATACGGAAATGCTGGTTGATTCCTGTGTTGATTTATATAATGCCGGTCGAATCACCGGTAGAAGAAAATCCATTGATCATTTCAAGATGGCTTACACCTTTGCCATGGGCACAAAAAAACTCTATGATTTTCTTGATCATAATCCAACTTGCGCCTCTTATCCCGTAAATTACATTAATGATCCAAGAATGATTGCGCTCAATAATAAAGTTGTCGCGATTAATAACGCTATTGAAGTGGATCTCTACGGACAGGTGTGTTCCGAATCGGTAGGGAATGAGCAAAAGTCGGGAACAGGAGGCCAACTCGATTTTATTTTCGGCGCTTTTATGTCCGAAAAGGGCAAGGGGATTATATCGTTGAGCTCAACTTACAAAGACAAAGACGGTAAACTGCATTCACGGATTGTCCCGTCTGTTGAGCCGGGGTCGATTGTAACCGTACCTCGCTCCATCGTTCAATATGTTGCAACGGAATATGGGATTGTTCAGCTTAAAGGCAAATCGACATGGGAAAGGGCCGAAGCTCTGATCAGCATCGCCCACCCTGATTTCAGAGAGGAATTAATCAGCCAGGCTGATAAAATGAAAATCTGGATTAAAGGGAGCAGGAGTTAAGTTATACCACTGATAAAGGATTTAACGAAATTAAAGGCACGCCTCTTTTTCACAATGGGTTATGACTGAATGTATTCATCCCAGGTGTATTCTGGGTCGTCGTAGATAATAGTAGGGAAGAACTTTTCTAACTGATATTCAAATTCAGTGTGGGATGCTAGGAGTCGGAAGGGAAATGATAGAATAACAAACGGTCAGGATGAACCCAACCGTTTGTTATTAATGAATCGAAATCGTCATTGTCATGATTATTTTTTGTCGCGGATCTTGGTGTGGCATTCAGCACAATTGCCCTTAATCCTAGCGAGTTTAGTTTTGATGGTTGCTGCATCCTTTGTGGCCGCAGCTTCAGAAATCCCATCTGCAAGCACTGAAATGGCTAGAGTCAGTTCTTTACCGACAGGATTAGAGATGCTCCCACCAACTTTTTTAGCTTGAGCAGATAATTCGTTGGCATCTTTTGTAATAGCCTCAAAATTATTGATTTCAAGATTTTTGTTTATCGCTCCCAACCATGCTACACGAGCCTGCATCACTTTTTGAGCAGGGCGAAGTTCTGTTTTTGTGTCGTTCTCTGCAAAAGCAAAGACAGCAATTGCAAAAAAAATAACTGCACACAGTGCGATCATCTTTTTCATAAGGATCTCCTTTTTGTTGGTTATATTTCTTGTTGTTGAGAAACGGGATAGAGCCAGAAAAAACTCTCTCTATTGGTCTTTCGTGTAATTGTAAGTTAAATTAAAAAATAAAGCAATTTTTTCTTATAGATTAAGCGCAAAGCCAGAAAAGGAAGAAATCCCAAGACTGGGCAGGCAATCAAAATAGCTGCCAAATTTACGCCGAAGTTTAAGCCAGCGAGGGCGTTCAAAGAGGCAGTGAAGTAGCGTCTGCTCAAATATTACGGTTGACAAAATTAAAGAAATGCCATACTTATTTCTATAAGTATGGAAACATCTAAATTAAACAAAAGGTTCAAATTCTATGGTGGAAAAATCAAGAAAACAGAGAAGCCAAAAGGATATGGAACGCATGTCTGCTGCGTTTAAGGCTTTATCCAATGAAACTCGTTTGGCAGTTTTTGAGAATATAAGACTTTGCCAGGCGGAGGCAATGCTGAATAAAGATAATCAGCCTTCTGTATGTAACGTTGCAAGTAATATTAATATTTCTCTTTCCACAATTTCACATCACATAAAAGAGCTGCGTAATGCCGGACTCATCAGGTGCGAAAGAAGAGGGCAGACAATTCTTTGAACGCCAGTAGATGAAACCATCAGGATGATGGCTGAATATCTAACCAATATTATAAAAAAATAGAAAAACCTGTTTGTCGCCATAGATCAAGCGAATCTATCCTTACCGGCTTAACATTCGATAAATCGTAACTATTCATATTTTAAAGAGATACAGATGGTTTTCGTATTTCCATAAAAATATCCTTGACAAAAGGACAGTACATATTATATTTTCACATATATCGAAATATAGATATATAAAAATATAGAACAAGGAGGTATTTTATGTCTACACAAGAAGAAGCGAGTAAAAGCAAGGGGTTTGAGTTCTGTCAGTCTTTTATGGATAAATGTTGTAATCCTGGATCGGCAGAAAAAAAGGACAAAACATTTGATTTCAAAAGCTGTGAACAAATGATGAAACAATTCTGTGGCGGAAAAGATGGGAAATTTGATTTTGAGACATGCCGGTCAAAAATGAAACAGTGTTGTAAAGGGGCGAACTAAAAACAAAATAACTAAGGAAAACAGTTAATTAAACATTTAATAATTTAACAACAAGGGGGATAGTGACATGCTGGCAAATCATGATTCAAGCGAGACTATAAATAAAAAATCTCGGCATTATTGGATGTGTGGAGGAAGAAGAAGCCGCATATTCTGCGGAATATTCTTAATTGTATTTGGGCTTTTCTGGTTTGGGAAAGAAGCAAATTTGTTGCCCCCTGAATTATTGACGCTGTTTTGGCCGCTTGTGTTAGTTCTAGCAGGTATTTGGTTTATTGCAGCATCTCTTACAAACAAAAGGGAATCATCGTTAAAATGAAAAATATTTAATATTAAACCTCTTCGGGTTGTATTCCCCGAAGCTTGCTACGGGGTAGTTCATTAAAACTCCCCGTTTCTTCAAATCCAGTGTGGGGCGCTAAAGTCGGAAGGTTAATAAAGGTTAATGGCAGGTTAAAGAATTATATTCGATAAAAATCGGAATTTGCTAATAAAATGGCGGAAGTGCATGAGAATCGAACTCACCTGGGACGGTTCTAGCGCCCCACACTGGATTTGAAGTCCAGGAGGCCCACCAGTGACCTTGGCACTTCCTTGGGGAAATTTTGCACTACATTACCTTTATTTTTATCACGCTGTCAATATGCAAATGGCTAAACTTAAAGGGGCCTGATTATCAAATAGGGCAATCCTTAACATCATTCGATACCGTGCGTTGTGGATAAGTAAATGCAGCAAAGTACCCGCTCATCCCAAATGTCTCATTATTTTCCATCTAAGGATGATCACTATCTGCGAGAGAATACCTCCGGTTGAATCAATGCCAACATCAATAAGAGAAGCAGATCTTGAAGAAACAAACGCCTGATGGAATTCATCACTCACCGCATATAAGACAATTCCCATCATTGCATATATTGTCCATCTTGGCCGCCACTGTTGAATAGTGTGGCCGCGAAAGGCTCGAAAGAAAAGAATTCCCAGAAAAAAATATTCAGCGACGTGTCCTGTTTTTCTAAACAGACCATGGATTATGTCTAACTGATGCGGGGCAAGACCTGGAAAAAAGAAATTGAGGACAGGAACAATAATCCGAGAAGTTTGATCTGACGAGAGCATTCCGGTTGACATCCAAAAGATAACTCCCATCCAGAGAATTACCGGAAGCCAATATTTGACAAAATATCTTATGATAATTGCTCACTTTCTTAGCTACAGGGTATCAATCATAAAATAAAAAAAGCCCCTCGAAGAATGATATTTCTTGCGAGAGGCTAGACGAGATCCACATATGCCGTCTTGTCCTTTTACTGGAGTCCATCATTTAAGACCTGGTCTAAAAGGGTGATAATCACCACGAAGACCCTAGGATTATTTGTCGTTAACATCCAGTAGAATAGACTCAATACGTACATCGCAGAATCTCGACTATTTTCTACATCTTTCAAAGAACTCAAAGACAATATCAAAGAGTGCTGCAATGCTTGCTTCTTTGTTTATAAGCTGTAGTCAGCTTATTAAATGATCTTTCAGCAGGTCATCATCACTGCCAATATCTCACAATGCTTTTTTGTTTTACCTCCAAGTGAAACGATGTAACTTTCATTTAAATCCAGATACACAATTTAACCCGAGCATTGCAGCACCTTGATCGTCTTAATCTTAGTATACGGATGGCCTCTACCAATGTCAATAGGTGTCCGCTACGCCTATTCCACGTCAGGAAGCTAAAAAATCGCTTCATGAGGTCTTGTTTTCCAAGACTTTTTGGCGTTCCACAGAGATTTCAGAGACCCGTTTGTCGAATTCGGGGTATTTTTTTCTCAGTTTTTCAAAACGGTGCTGGGAAAGCCTATAGACATCGCAATAAGAGATGGCTTTGATGGAGGCATTACGCTTCTCATTCTGGATGAGCGCCGTTTCCCCAAAGGGCGAGCCCTCTGTCAGTATGGCCACCTGTTTTTTGTTGACAATCACTTCCACGCTTCCTGTGCTGAGAAAATACATGCAATCCCCAAATTCCCCCTGCCGTATTACGAAATCTCCTGGAAGGAAAACCAGGGGTTCGAGTTCCTCGATGACCTCGTGGATGAACACCTCATCCGCACCCTTGAAGAGCGAGACTTTTTCAAGAATACCCCTGTTGAGGTACAGGGATATTTCCAGACGGAGGGTTTTGGGCAACGTCATCATGAAATCGACGTCGGTGATCCCTTTCTGCGTCGCCCAAAGATAGTTATAATAGTTCTTGACGCGCTCTTGTATGGGCGAGGGGATGTTCTTGATGCGCATGTAGTTGCGCACTTCTTCCATCTTGGTCCGGAACTCCGCGCGCGCCGTGTCGATATTGACAATGAGAGTGGCCACGTTGCCGATGATGTAGCCGAACATGCCCACGCCGATGATCTGGGCAATGATCGTGTAGATGATTTGGAGGTTGCTTTCATGGTTGGGATAGTAGTCGCCATATCCTATGGTCGCGATGGTGGTAATGCACCAGTAGAGGGCACGGATGTATTGGTCCCCGAAAGACCGTTCTACCTCGCTGGCTCCGATGGCAATCCAGCCCAAGGACATGAAATGTGCGATGAGCGCGAACCAGAAGAGAAATACGATCAGGCGCATGAGTGCGGGTGGGATGTCGATGAGTTCTTCGAGCACCTTGAACGTCGTGGAAATTTTAACCAGCTTCAGAAGCCTGAGCAGCCTCAAAAGCATCAGAATTTGATAGATCAACGTTCCCGAAACGTCGTAGGGCGCGACCAACTTGAACAGAGGAGCAAGGGGAAGCGCCGCGAGGAGGTCAAGGAAAAACCAGGTGGTGAGATATTGTTTTGCCACGGATTTCCGGTCAGTCAATACATTCAGTCCGGTTTTGACTTCGGTGTTGAAACTGAGAATGATATCCATGCAGAAAATAATGGTAATCAACCAATAAAGGAAATCCGTGGGGTCATGACCTGACACCATCCGATAGGGGATGATGAGGCTTGAAGCGAAGACAGCAATGACCATCAGAAGGTCCCAGCCAATCTTCACTCTGCTGTCATGGGAAATCAAGGGTACCTTCATGTTGCATGGCTCCTCGAATGGGGATGTCACCGGGGTAGAAAGGTACCAAAAGAGCGGTATGTTGTCAAATAGGAATAACAGGGTTTATTCTGAGTCGCAACCCGAAGTTCAAAGGTTTTTACTTTGAGTATTTTTAAAGTCAAATAGTTCAGGAGCATAAAATCCATGATTGACGAAGGCGAACCACGGTTTCTGCTTCTTGAAGGGACACCAGGAGACCTTGCAATAGCGAATCGGATCTTCGGAAGGTATGCCCATCTTTGGGGATAGTCCTTCCCGATGGTTCTGGACCCATGCTTCGGCTTCCTCTTTCGTCTGCACAAATCCTGCACAATAGATTGTCTTCCCGCGACAATGGATGAAGCCGTAGAGAAGTTCAAATTGTTCATTCATATTCAGCTTTCCAATGTTCATACAATATGTCATTTTGAAGCGAAGCGAGAAATCTTAATGATCGTAAGAAAACACCAGATATATCCCGCTGGTCGATAGGACAAGATTACCATGAGACACTGCACTGGAATTCTAGAATTCCTCCCCGATCGAGAGCAGCACTTTTATGGCCAGACCGGTATCAATTCTCTCACGATAAATAACAGGTAAACGCTCCAGAGGTTCGCAATCGGAAATAAGCGGTTTTGCGTCCAGAATTCCCGCCGCCATCCACGTGAGGCACTGGATATTTTCCTGGTGCGTATTGGAGATGGACGCTGTCAGGCGGACTTCCTTGAAATTAATAAGGAAGGGCGCGGCGATGGTGAGCGGTGTGAAGATAACGCTCACCATGCATACTTGTCCGCCATCCGCGGCCAGTTGGATGGCGCGATCGACATTGGCCTTGACACCGGAACATTCGAACGTCTTATGAAAGCCACCCGGAATGATCACCATGACTTGCTGATCCACATCCTTTTCGTGCGGATCGAAGGCATGATCGGCGCCATAGAAGAGAGCGATATCCCGCTTTTCCTTCACCGGCTCAAAGAGCACAATCGGACCGTAGCCGAGAATTTTGAGGAGTCTAACGGCACACAGACCGATGGGGCCCCCTCCCATCACCAGAGTGGAACCTGTTTTATCTTCCGTGCAATTAATAGCGTGCAGGGCAGCGGCGAAGGTTTCCGCAAGAGCGGCATTGCGGGAATCGACTCCCGCGGGGATCGGAATCAGCATCTGCGGATAGACTTTGATATACTCAGCAAAGCCGCCGGGTAAGTCGCCGATTCCCGCGGTTCGCCTATGAACCCGGCAGAGATGCGGCTTGCCATTGATACAATTGGCGCACTGCCCGCAGTAAGTGGGACGAATACAGACTCTCTGGCCCAAGGCAGGTCCCCCCGCTTCGGCGCCTTTGTCGACGACTACGCCGCTGATTTCATGTCCCAGGATGTAACCATCGGGCACGAGCCCGCCTGCCACCAAAGAATGATCGGAACCGCAAAAGCCGGTATTGGCCACGCGGACCAATACCTCATCGGGCGCGAGCTGGTAATCGGGAACATCTTCGTAGGCGAGCCCCCTGTCTTTACGAAATACGACAGCTTTCATAAATTATCCTTCCTGTAGAACAAGGGGACTTGCCACCCTTTATGGGTGGTTGCAACCCCTTGTTCTTGCAATGCCTTGTTCTAATCCTCACATTCCAGTTTAATCTTTTCCACTTTGCTCAAATCTTTTTTGTAAAAGAAGGATCCGGCAAAAAACAGCAGGGCCGAGGCCACAAGGAAAACGGGCAGGATAGACATAGCTACCTGGATGCCATAGAGGTCAGATATCTTCCCGATCACAATGGGCGCCAGGGAGGCCCCTAAGAGATTCTGAACAACGACGCAGACAGAGTAGGAGATCGCCCGAAGCCCGGGGTGAATCACCTCCTGCGTGGCGGTGATGGCTGCCGGGGCGAATGCGGAAGCCAGGATACCCATTCCAATAAGAGTCAGATATTGTGCCTGTCCCTGAAGGAAGGAAATAGCGATAAAGATGACGATGGCATTCAGGGCTGTCGTAATCGCGGGAAATAGCAGCCTCGCTGTCACCCGCTTCTTAAACCACATATCGGCCAGCCAACCTCCCAGAGGCAGGCCGATGAGCGCCAGGATCATCAGCACGCTCGTCTTCATGCCCGCCTCACTGATGGAGACACCTGTCGTACGGTGCAAATAAGAGGGAAGCCAGAAGATGATAGCATTGTTGGCAAAGATGCAACCGACAAACCCGAGATTGGTAAAAATCAGAGAAGGGGTATGAATAAATTCCCGAAAGATATCCATCTTACTCATCTTGACCAGGTTTTGACCTGTATTGCCCGACTCATTGGTTTTGACCAACTCTACCGTTTTATAATCCTTAACGAAGAAAAAAAGAATGGCCACGATTGCCCCGGGAATAGCCACCAGACCGAAGGCATGCCGCCAGCCCCAATGTGTGGCAATGAAACCGCCGAGGCCAATCCCGACAGCGATTCCGAGAGGA
>CAIVDK010000163.1 GCA_903904655.1 uncultured delta proteobacterium
AGCGCTTCATTGACCGCTGGCATACCGGCATAAGTTGCAATCTGGAAGAAAATTTCGACAAGCTTTTGTGGATCACACCCGACATTCAATGCCGCGTTGGCGTGTACTTTAAGCTCGTCTTTTGCCCGCAAGGCGGCAAGCATGGCGCAGGCGGCCATCTGCCTTTCCTGTATAGTCAGAACGCTGCGTGAATACAAATTGCCGGTGATGAAACGGGAAAAATCGTTGGCCAGATCGTGATCAAATTCCCGCCATAAAGAGTAGGGGCGATCAAGTTTCGCGCCGCCTGCAAAAAGTTTTTCTGCTGTTTTTTGAGTTCTTTCCTTCAATTCCTGATCAGCCATTTTATCTCTTCCGCCTTATGATTTGACAATAAATATGTCTTTTTCTCTGTCCTGAAAATATACATGATGATAGAGTGAGCTGCCGATCTGCTCAAAAAAAGATTCGCCATCTTTACGGCATTGCGGACAGCAGCGGTTCGGCAGAATGACGGCAAATATTTTTTTACCGGTGTCGGCAGCCGAATTAATCATCACCAATCCCCCGCAATCATTACAGACGCGGACGGACTCCGTTTGTCTTTCTGTTATATTGTCCGTGTCATAGTAGATATTTTTTTCGCGCCGGAAATAAGAGTTTGTGCCCACAGTCTGCGCCTTTAATTTTTCTTTTCGTTTCCAAAGGCTTAATATATTCTGCGCTTCTTTTTCAATGATACGAGTGATATCCGCTGATTGCCGAAGTTTCTCGGCATCATAATCCGGTTCGCACACATGGCTGTAATCCAGTCCGGCCATTGCCAGGATTATTCCGACATTGACGTAAGGAAGAGCTTTTTCAATGGAATAGCCGCCTTCAAGCACTGCTATATGGGGTGCCAGTTTTTCATTAAGCAGGGCATACCCTTTGGCACTGAAACGCATATCAGTGATCGGGTCGCTGTAATGATTGTCCTGGCCGGCGGAGTTGATAATTATTTCCGGTTTAAATTCATCCAGGATAGGCAGGATGACACGATCCAGCACATATAAAAAACCTTCATCAGATGTGTGCGGCGGCAGAGGGATATTGATGGTCGCTCCCAGAGCGTTGGGCCCGCCGAAGTCTTCACTAAAGCCGGTTCCCGGATAAAGAGTCCGGCCATCCTGATGAATAGATATGCACAAAACATCAGGATCATTCCAATAAATATCCTGTGTGCCGTCCCCGTGATGACAATCGGTATCAACGATGGCAACTTTTTTTATGCCATAGGTATGACGGATATACTCAACCATGACTGCTTCTATGTTGATGTTGCAGAAGCCTCGCGCGCCGTGCGCCACAAGCATGGCGTGATGTCCGGGCGGTCGCACCAGCGCAAAGGCGTTGTCCACCTCGCCTGTAAGAACTTTTTGGGCTGCGGTGATCGCGCCGCCGGCGGAGATAAGATGGGATGAAGTGGTCAGATTCTGCGCGTCGGGAACGCAGATGTGGGCGCGGTTGACATCGGCGTATGTGGCAATGCCCGGTTTGAATTCCTTAATATTGTCAAAATCTAAAAGGCCTTCTTCCAAAACCTGATCCTGGGTATAAAGAAGACGCTCTTCCCTTTCCGGATGCGTTTCCGATATTGCCCAGTCAAAAGCGGGAAAGAAAATCAAACCTGTTTTTTTCTCTATAGGGGGCATATATTTTTTACCTCGAATCCCTTGCTGAAATCAAGCCTGGTTTTATCTGAATTTTCACGCGGATATTTTTACCTGTTTTGCAAAAGTCTTTGATCATGTTGAATTCCTGAGCTTCCGTTACTTCCATAACCATGTCTGCCTGGTCTGCGCCCAGCTTTTCCGCTTTTTCCCGCAGCGCTTTTTTACCGGCGCTGATTGCGTCATCCATTGTGAAATCGCGCGGGATTTTCGTCACAGTTCCTTCTTCACTGATAAT
>CAIVDK010000164.1 GCA_903904655.1 uncultured delta proteobacterium
GGCCAGTCGTCCGGTGCATGAGAAGTATGGCGTCATCTACGAAGGCTATGAGATCAAAAGAATCGGCGTCACGCAAGTTGACGTGGTCCTGAATGCCCGCGTTACCGTAAACCCGTTCTACAGCAGAGCCTACAACGAGATCCTGAAAAATCTCTCGGAGGAAAGCAATTCTGCCGAAACCTGGGTTCTGGGCGGAAACTACCGGATCGAATCGGGTCGTCTCGTGAATTCAAGGTATTATATTTCAAAAGATGCCAAGACGCCGATTGTGGATGAAGTTCATACCCAGGTTCATGTCAACGGCGTCCCGGTCGATCAGTGCCGTGAATATAGAGATAATCTGATGGTTGTTTACAGCCCGGCCGAGTTTGTAAAAGGTTTTGCCATGATCTTTCCAAAAGCATTCATGCAGGGAATGAATGATGAAGAGGTCGTTATCGATAAGAAATGGAACAATGCGGGAATCAAAGAATCCAAAATCCTTCCGCCGGACGGCCTGCCGCTGAAGATCAAGTATCGCATATCCGATTCAAAAGACATCAAAGCGCTCTGGAAGCTGAAGCTGACGATGGAAAGCTGTGGAAAATAATACCATGTCGCCGTCAAAAGCCAACAGTAGTATGGGTCTTTAGACCTGTTAAACACGCGAACCTAATAACCTGGAGGTCACGCGAGGTTCGGACTACATTGGTTTGTTACCCTTTGAATGCAACTTGGTATGAGAAGGCCGGATATGCGAAATATATCCGGCCATGAAATTAAGTCCTTCCTAGATTCCGGGTCAAGCCCGGAATGACGCAAATAGGGTTGTGCAAAGCTCTCAGTCAATGTTTTGAAAGTATCGACACTGAATGACCGATCGGATATTTTATTTTCCCTTAAAATCGGCAGGCCGTTTTTCGAGGAAAGACATCATCGCTTCTTTCAAATCATCTGTCATCAGTAGTGTTGCGTTTTTCTGAATCGCCATCGCCATGCCTTCGTAAACATTTACGTAACGGCTGAAATTGAGTACTTCCTTGGTGCTTTTAATGCCGAGCGGGGCGTTGGCGGCAATCTGCGCGGCCAGTTTTTGCGCGGCGGCCATAAGTCCCGCCTGATCGGCATACACATGGTTGACCAGTCGCATCTTTTCCACATCGCGCGCGGAATAGTTGGCCGCGGTGTAGGCCATCTCGCGGGCAAAACCCTGACCGACGATCATCGGCAAACGCTGGAGTACACCCATATCAGCGACGATGCCGATCGCGGCTTCTTTCAGGCAGAAGATGGCGTCTTCCGTGCACAGGCGGATATCGCAGGCGGAGATCATGTCGAGTCCGCCGCCGATGCATTTACCGTGAACGGCCGCAATCACCGGTTTGGGACACTCCTCGATAAAGTTGCAGCAGTCAAATAAGGGTTGGGAATTCCGGATCGTGTCGATGACTCCCTTGGCCGTGCCGCTTGCGCCGGCGGCTGCTTCTTTTAAATCAAGTCCTGCGCAGAAAATCCGCGCCTTGCTGCAGAAGATGATCGCACGGACGTCGTCGTTTGCGCCTAGTTCGCGAAAGACACCCGCAATTTCTGAAGCGAATTCAAGACTCAGCGCGTTGAGTGCTTCCACTCTTGCCATGGCTACGGTGGCCACATGATTTTCAATTTTCAGATCAATGTATTTATACGACATATATCCTCCTTGGGGATTATTTCTGAGTTACGGGCGGCAAGATACGCCAAATGAATCAATTTGTCTATGGCATTTCATTTCTGCTCCGGAACGCTTTCTAATCATTACTTTTTTTTCTCAAATACCGCTCCAGACGATTTAAACCCTCTTGAATATTTTCCAGAGAAGTGGCGTAGGAGAAACGCAAAAATCCTTCGCCGCCGCTGCCGAAATCAATGCCGGGGGCCACGCCTACTTTCGCTTCTTCGGTAATCCGGAAAGCCTCTTTGTAGGAATCGGTAAAAAATTTACGCCCATCGGCAAATACATAAAACGCTCCGGTCGGCTCGACATGGATGGTAAAGCCCATATCGGTCAGGCGAGCCAGCATGTAACGACGGCGTTCATCATAGATATTGATCATTTTGGCAACATCGTCTTGCGCTTTCGTCAGAGCTGCAATCCCCGCCCATTGGATAAAGCCGTTGGCCGAGATCATAAAATTTTGATGGATGCGCTGCATAACGGCACTGAATGCTTTGGGAAAAATCAGGTAGCCCAAACGCCAGCCCGTCATCGCGTAGAGTTTGGAAAAACCATTGATAACAAACGCCTTATCCGTAAATTCCAGGATGGAGTGCGCCCGGTTCTGATAGACCAGTCCGTGATAGATCTCATCGGAAATGATGTATTGCGAATCGAACTGGGCGATGTCCTTTAACTGCTCTTCGGTCATGACAATGCCAGTCGGATTGCATGGGGAATTGATAATGATGCCTTTTGTCCGTCGTGAAAGTTTCTTTTTAATGTCCTTATGGCGGTATTGAAATCCTTCTTCAGGGTAAGTTTGAATCTCTTTGAGCTTTCCGCCTGCCGCCAGAATAAAGTTCTGATAGCAGGGATAGCGGGGGTTGGAAGTAATCACTTCATCGCCGTGATCCAGCATGGCCAGCATGGCAAACAGCAAAACGGGTGACGTGCCGGTGGAGACCAGCACCTGATCGGGTGAAATCGTGACGCCGTATTCTTTTAAGTAGTAATCGCAGATGGCCTGGCGTAGCTCAAGAAGCCCCAGGGCATGCGTGTAGCGGGTTTTGTTGTTTTGCAGAGATTCGATGGCCGTGTCGGTAATCACTTTAGGCGTCGGGAAATCCGGCTCACCCACTTCCATGTGAATGATGTGCTCGCCCTTACGCTCCAGTTCTTCGGCTTTGGCCATGATGTCCATAACGATAAAAGATGTAAATTCAGACGCGCGTTTTGAAATCATGAATATTCCTTTAAGGTGATTATGTGAATTTTTCAACTACCTTTTTTACACCCGCCCGAAGATAATTTTATGGTTCATCCGGTTGATGCGTATTTACCCTTGAATAATGCCTTCTTGTCATTATTTCATTGACACGCAAGTCCGTTTTTTCTATATTCCCATCCACAAATGCTGGTCTGATCAGATAGAAATCCTTTCATACATTGCGAGTACTTATGAAAAAACCGTTCTCTCCTCATTACCGCTGGTATATTTTCACACTTTGCGCCGCAATATTTATTATCTCCCAATTCTGGCGTGTTTCCAACGCTGTCGTCGCCAATGACCTGAGCCATGACCTGGGCCTTTCTCCTGAGAATCTTGGACTGCTGGGTGGCGCCTTTTTCTACAGCTTTTGCTTGGTGCAACTGCCAATGGGACCATTGCTCGACCGCTTTGGGTCCCGCGTTGTCATGAGCTCGCTTGCCTGCATCGGGGCGGCAAGTGCGATAGTCTTTGCTCTCTCAAGCAGTGGCACCATGGCGATATTGGCCAGGGCAGGAATCGGTATCGGTATGGCCGCCGCGCTGATGGGTTCCTATAAAATATTTACCACTTGGTTTTCCCCTCATGAGTTTGCCACCTTGTCCGGCATCATGATCGCGCTTGGGAACATGGGAGCCATTGGCGCCACCACCCCACTGGCCTTGCTGAGTGAAACATTTGGCTGGCGCGGTGCTTTCCTCTGCATGGCAATAATAACTTTGCTCCTGGCTGTCACAATTTTCCTGGTGGTCCGCGATCATCCGCATGAGCGGACTGGCACGCTGCCTCATGCCTCACCCTCTATGAGTAATATTTTTTCCGGATTCCGTTTGGTTTTCGGTAGTAGTCGTTTCTGGTGCCTTGCACCGCTTGCATTCGCTGCCTATGGCGCCATGATAACTGTTATCGGCTTATGGGGTGGTCCTTACCTTATGCACACCTGCGGCCTGAGTAAAACGACTGCCAGTGTTATTTTGTTAGCCACTCCCATCGGGGCCATTTGCGGTGCACCTTTCTGGGGTCGTCTGTCCGACAAACTGAGGCAACGAAAATTATTGATTCTGTTTGTGCAGGGGGTTTCGCTGCTGGTCTTTTTCAGTTTGGCCATGGACCTGCAGTTACCTCGCTGGGGCTTATTGCTGCAATTCTGGCTATTCGGTTTTACAGGTGTTTCTTCCACTCTTCTTTATGTCCAGGTCAAAGAGACCTTCCCCCTCTTCATCGCCGGAACCGCTCTTACTGCCCTGAATTTTTTTCTCATGCTAGGCGGAGCCGTATTCCAACACATGATGGGGATCATCATGGGTAACTGGACACCATCGATAACGGGAGCCTTGCCCGTTGTGGCCTACCAGTGGGGCTTCGGCGTCTCTGCCGCCTTGCTGGCTCTGGCGCTAATAGTGTACATCAGCAGTCAGGACACCACGCCGGAATCTGCTTCGTCTTGATCCCTGTAAGGAGAATTTGTATGGCAAAAAAACCTATTAAACCAGTGCATCCGGGGCTTTATTGGAAGGAACTGCTGGATGAATTAAATATATCCCGGTATCGATTGGCCAAGGATTTAGAAATACACGCCATGCGTATCAATTAGGTGATTCAATGATGCGTGCCCCCGCTCTCGCTAATCCGTGCGCTATGCCAAGTCCAGTTTGTCAGTTGCCGGGTTACTGACTTGTTTGCCGCCATCTCTGCCAAGCCGAGTTCGGTTTGCTCTGCCGCAGCATTCAGCGGATCGCCGACACGGTTCGCAAAACAGTTGCAGATCAGCACATTCCATATCTGCTCTTTGATAAGACCTTGCTTGTCTTTATGCCCTTGCCCGTATAGACAGACGACAATCTCCTCCGGTTCCAGATACTGCA
>CAIVDK010000165.1 GCA_903904655.1 uncultured delta proteobacterium
AAAGAACAGTATCATCGGTTCGTGAGCACACTCAATCTTAGTGCCAGCTCTCCGCAGAAATTATTTCTGGCCTGCCTCAACGGAATACCGGTAGCGACCTCTTTATTATTTCTGAACGGAAATGCCGGAGGCATCTATTTTGTCACTACCCTGGCGGCGCAGAGGAAAAAAGGCATCGGCCTGAAATTAACAACAGCAACCTTGCGTTTTGCCAAAATTGCCGGAGCCCGCTTTGCCGCACTGCAATCATCGCCCGACGGCTTGCGTGTTTACCAGCAGGCCGGGTTTAAGGAATATTGTCGGGTGGACGTTTATAGCCTGAACGGCGCATAAATTTCAAGAAAACGTTAATATATTTCAATATATTTTGTTCTGATTGTTGGAGGTTTTATCAGCGTCAAAGCGGATGTTTTCAGGAATATCTTGAAAACCCTAATGAGCTTGTGATCAGGCATTATTTTAGATAGCTGGGTGCCTTGAAAAAGCTCTTGGCACCACAGGTATAGCAGCTTATCCAAGTGCTGAATAACCACCGTCAACGGAAATATCTGCACCAGTAACAAAATCAGAAGCGGAGCTGGCCAGAAAAACGGCAACACCGGCAAGGTCATCTATGTTTCCCCATTTCCCGGCTGGTGTCCGATTGATGACTCGTTCATGTAGATCGGAGACGTTTTTGCGGGCTTGGCGTGTTAATTCGGTATCAATCCAACCCGGTAAAACGGCATTTACCTGAATATTGTCGATTGCCCATGCGACGGCCATTGATTTCGTAAGCTGCAAAATGCCACCTTTGCTTGCTCCATAGGCTGGCGCGTAAGATGCGCCAAAAATCGAAAGCATGGATCCGATGTTGATGACTTTGCCCCCACCTATTTTTTTCATGTAGGGATAAGCACTGCGAGAACAAAGAAAGGCGCCTGTCAAATTGGTGTCCATGACATGCCGCCATTCATCCAAAAGAAGATCTTGAACAGGCTTTCTGATATTTATTCCTGCATTATTCACCAAAATATCGATACGGCCGCACCGATGAGCAGCCTCCTGAATCATGTGTTTAACCGATTCTTCGTCGGTTACATCAACATAGACAGAAAGTGCATCAAATCCCATTGCTTGCAAGTTCAGAACTGCTGTGCCGGACTTATCTTCATTTCGCGCGGCTATAATGATGCGTGCCCCGGCTCTCGCTAATCCGTGCGCTATTCCAAATCCAATACCCCCGTTTCCTCCAGTGACAATCGCAACTCTCCCTTTCAAGTCAAACATATCTCCACTTTTATTTTCGGGTATCACTTTGACCTCCACATATCTAATGTTATTACGTTTTGAAGATGTTACTCATCCAAGTCCAGTTTGTCAGTTGCCGGGTTACTGACCTGTTTGCCGCCATCTCTGCCAAGCCGAGTTCGGCTTGCTCTGTCGTGACATTCAGAGGATCGGCGACACGGTTCGCGAAACAGTTGCAGCTCAGCACATTCCATATCTGCTCTTTGATAAGACCTTGCTTCTGTACGGTTGAACTATAGGAATATCGCCCTTGTATGTCAAGAAAATCTTGACCACATGCAATACAAAAATCATTTTGACCAAAATGTAGATTCATGGCTTAAGACTCCGCAGTCATTAAATTTTTTGTGAATCGCAAATTCTGCTAAGGTTAAAAAAGGTTAAAGAAACATTCTCCCGGGTGGCCACTTGAAAATCCCCCACCCGTCGGTCGGCCAAACGGGGGTTAATTTAGTTTTTTTTCTTTTCTAAAGCAGGTTTATTCCGGGTAGAGTAGAGCACTGGCAATTCCCTCTTTAGACTGGCTTATCTGTTTCCATCCCTTTCGTCTGACGGTGCCTAAATAGCCGCACCTTATTGGCATAGCCAATCCTCCCTCATCAAACCGTGCATGTAATTTTCCCGCACACGGCTTTCTGATGTTCTTCACTACAAGGCGTGCGCCCTCTTCCAGACCGTCGTTGTCGGCACTTTGTAAAGCCCGTCCCTCTCGTACAACGCCCGGTATGTAAACCTGGCATATCCGGCCTTCTGGTCTCTGATCTTGTGCCGCTTGCGCAGTTGCGTAATCAAACGAGCCTCCACATGGTGCCGTATATGATCCATTGCTTTGCTGCAATTGCGATAATGAAAGTAGCCGACCCAGGCACGAACGGTGGCATTGACCTCTTTCACTATCCGGTGAATTCTGGGGACATAACACTTAACTCATTAATTTAATCCTGATAATTAAGTGTTGTGTCCCGGAATTCCACAGTTTTCAACCGTCCGATTTTTTCGGACGCTTCAACATATAAATAATGTTTTTCTTGACATTGATAAACGTCTTGTTTACTATATAAGCATGATAAAATCATTTCGTTGCGGAGAAACAGAGAAGATTTTTCATCGTGAATCATCACGAAAATTTCCTAGCGATATTCAGCAACGAGCGTTTATGAAATTAAATGCCATTGATGCAGCAGTCAGCATTGAGGATTTAAGATTACCACCTGCAAACCGTCTGGAAGTTTTAAAAGGCAAGCGCCAGGGACAATGGAGTATCAGAATTAATGACCAGTGGCGGATATGTTTTATATGGATTAACGGTAATGCCGAAAAGGTAGAAATTGTTGATTATCATTAAGGAGAATTTGTATGGCAAAAAAACCTATTAAACCAGTGCATCCGGGGCTTTATTTGAAGGAACTGCTGGATGAATTAAATATATCCCAGTATCGATTGGCCAAGAATTTAGGAATACCCGCCATGCGTATCAATTATGTGATTAATGGAAAAAGGCCGGTAAATGCGGAACTGGCCATGAGGCTGGGGAGATATTTTTCCCAGGAGCCGCGTTATTGGGTTAATCTACAAAGTCGCTACGATATGGATATTACTGAAGATGCATTGGCGGACAAGGTTGCTCGGGAAGTTCATCCTTTAAGCATTGCTGTTTAAGGATTACAATGATGTTTCTCTATGCTCTTTAGCAGACTAACTGCCTTATGTTTTCAGAAATACAAATCAACCACCTCGCAGCAAGCTGTCGAGGTATGAAATGAACGTCATTATATCGCGAGCTCGCTGCGGAGAATTGACGCTCGTCCCGCAACAGCGGGATAAAAGGTTAAAGGCAGATTTGACCCCTTATCTTTTTTAAAGGGGCCGAATTAAGTGTTGTGTCCCC
>CAIVDK010000166.1 GCA_903904655.1 uncultured delta proteobacterium
GATTGATCCTGGTTTCTTTAAAAAGAAAATATAACAAGATGTACACGGCGGAAGTTGTTGGCGCCTTTGCCCTCTACACCATTTTGATGGCGCTGTTTACCAACCCGGTTATTGATGCTGTAAAGAACATTGTGACCTGATTAGAAAGTAGTAAAAATACGTAGATAGAAAGCCAGAAAGGAGGAAAAAGCTATGATCGCGACACACAAGACACATTATCAGAAGTATCAGGCATTCAGCGGCGTGTTAATGTTATCGGCCTGGGGTTTGGCGATGGTGGTTGCATCCTTCCTGTTCCTCTACATCGGTCACCTCCTGGATGAAATGCTGGGAACTGCACCGAACTTCATGCTGGGATTATTCATGCTGGCAATCTTCATCTGCGTCATGAGACTCTATCAGGAAGCGAAGATTAGAATGAAGAACTTATAGCCGCTGCACAAAAAACATGATCTGTGTAATATAGCCCCCTCAGGTTCATCAGACTGAGGGGGCTTTTTTTACTTGACAAAAACTAACGTTGTTGTTAAGTGCATCACACGCTTGGATCCGAAAGGACTGGGACGGAAGGGAACCTTAGAAGGAATGTTAAGCCTCTCGTCTTGCGACAAGGGGCTTTTTTTATGGAAAAAATGAGAGTCATAGAATCCATCAAAGAAATGCAGGCTCACTGTGAAAGCTTAAGGCTTTCCGGTAAGAAAATATCTTTTGTCCCGACGATGGGCTATTTTCATGAGGGCCATCTTTCTCTGATGAAAGAAGCCCGCAAGACGGCGGATCATGTTGTTGTCAGTATTTATGTTAATCCCACCCAGTTTGGCCCTAAAGAAGATTTTTCCAAATACCCGCGAGATTTTGAACGGGATACTCAAATGGCGCAGAGTGTAGGCGTCGATGTTATCTTTTTCCCGGCAAATACGGAAATGTATCCAAACGCATATCAAACCTATGTTGACGTAGAACAGGTAACGCAAAATCTATGCGGAATGTCCAGGCCGGGGCATTTTCGCGGTGTTACGACGATCTGCTGCAAATTATTTAATATTGTTAAGCCTCATAGTGCGATCTTTGGTAAGAAAGATTTTCAGCAACTGGCGGCGATTAAACGAATGGTTGCCGATTTGAACCTGGATCTGGAGATTATCGGTTTGCCGACGTTCAGAGAGTCGGATGGCCTGGCTATGAGTTCACGTAATTTTTACCTGAGTCAAGAGGAACGGTCATCGGCCCTGACGCTGATCGGTGCGCTCAGACTGGCGCAAAAGCTTTACGCGGGAGGCGAAAGAAATGCGGCAGTGATGATCAAACAGGCGGAAAAGCTTATTAATAGCGCCCAATTTACCGCTATCGATTATATTAAAATATGCGACGCGGCCACTCTAGAAGATGTGAATGAGATAAAGGGGGAGACCGTGATGGCCTTGGCCGTAAAGGTAGGAAAAACCAGGCTGATTGACAATTCCGTTTTGGGTGAAGAGCTTAAAGCGTAATATTTTACAGACGGGAGAGGAATGACAACCATGCAAAGATTTATGATGAAGTCAAAAATCCATCGCGCCACTGTCACGGACGCGGATTTACATTACGAAGGCAGTATTTCCATTGATGAAAAACTTTTGGAAGAAGCCAACATGGTGCCTTATGAAAAAGTGGAAATTTACGATATTAATAACGGTGCGCGTTTTTCCACTTATATCATTAAAGGGAAACGTAATTCGGGAACCATTTGTCTTAATGGCGCCGCCGCCCGTATGGTGGCCAAGGGCGATTTAATTATTATTGCCACCTTCGTGACGGTTGATGACGCCGAAGCCAAAAAATGGAAACCCATATGTATTATGGTGGATGCTAAAAATAAAATTAAAAAAGTATCCAAATAGGCTTAGCAAAATTAGAACAAAAGCACTCGCTACTTTTTTAGTGGGTGCTTTTTTTATTTTCCGGAACTTAAGCATAAAGATATTGAACTCACCTTGGGTGTATGCTATCGGTATCCCAATAATAACTAATCAAGTTTTAAGGATATGGAGGAGACATGGTCTTTCAGGACATTGATAAAAATCTGAAATATAAAGTCGCGGATTTATCCCTGGCTGCCTGGGGAAGGAAAGAATTGAAACTGGCGGAGAATGAAATGCCCGGTTTGATGGCGGTGCGCAAAAAATACGGACGCAAAAAACCGCTGAAAGGCTTAAAAATCATGGGCAGTCTGCATATGACCATCCAGACGGCCATGCTGATTGAAACGCTGAAAGAGTTGGGCGCTGATCTTCGCTGGGCGTCCTGCAATATATTTTCAACACAGGATCACGCGGCGGCGGCCATTGCCAAGGCGGGCAGTGCGGCGGTTTTTGCCTGGAAAGGCGAGACACTGGAAGAATACTGGTGGTGCACGGAACAGGCCTTAACCTGGCCGGACGGATCAGGGCCCGATTTGATCGTGGATGACGGCGGCGATGCTACATTGTTTATTCACCATGGCGTTAAAATTGAAAAAAACCCGCAATTGCTCAAACAAAAAGCAGATAATAAGGAGTTCGCAATTGTTATTTCGCGCCTTGAACAGCTGTATAAAAAAAATCCTAAACACTGGCAGAAAGTTGCCGCCGGAATCCGGGGCGTATCGGAAGAGACGACCACCGGTGTCCATCGCCTCTATCAGATGCAGGCATCAGGCGAACTCTTATTTCCGGCCATCAATGTGAACGATTCCGTCACGAAATCAAAATTTGATAATTTGTATGGCTGCCGGGAATCGCTGGTGGACGGCATTAAAAGGGCAACGGACGTCATGATGGCCGGCAAGATGGTCGTTGTTTGCGGTTATGGCGATGTCGGAAAAGGCAGCGCTCAGTCGATGCGGGGATTCGGTGCCCGTGTGGTGGTGACGGAAATTGATCCCATTTGCGCCCTGCAGGCGGCGATGGAAGGGTATGAAGTGAAAACACTCGACGAGGCGGCGCCAATTGCGGATATATTTGTATCAGCGACCGGCTGCTGCGATGTCATTACGGGCCGTCACATGGAAATGATGAAGGATGAAGCCATTGTCTGCAATGTCGGTCATTTCGACAGCGAAATTGATATGCATTACCTCGAAACGAGCAAGTTTTGCCGCAAAGATAACATCAAACCACAGGTTGATAAATGGACGCTCAAATCGGGTCGCTCGATTATTATTCTGGCCGAGGGACGTCTGGTCAATCTGGGGTGTGCCACAGGACATCCGAGCTTTGTCATGAGCAACAGCTTCACTAATCAGACGCTGGCGCAGATTGAACTGGCTACTAAGAAATATGACGTCGGTGTTTATACGCTGCCCAAGAAACTGGACGAAGAAGTTGCTCTTTTGCATCTGGCCAGACTGGATGCCAAGATTTCAAAGCTGACGAAAAAGCAGGCTCAATATCTGGGCGTGCCGATGGATGGACCATTTAAACCCGATTATTACAGATATTAACCTTTCTCTGATCAACGCATTCCCCACCCAAAGTCAGGGGGATGCGTTGATGTCAATCAAGTTCGTATGCGATAAAACAGGAAAGCGGCAAGGCTGGTAAAGATGATATTGGAAGCCCAGGCTGCCACGAAAATGGGTAATATTCCCGACCTTCCCAGAGACATGCTGAATGCGTGGACAATCCAGTAGGAAAAACCGATAAATATTCCAAGAGCCACACTCTGCATGACGCCGCCGCTTCGTTCCGAGCGTAAGGAAAAGGACATGCCGATAAAAACAAGAATCAGGCAAACAAACGGAAAGGCAATTTTGCCTTGTAAATCAACAAGATATCTGGAAACGTCATATCCCTCCGCCTGTATTTTCTGAACATATCGCTTTAACTCGAAATAACCCATTTTTTCCGCGTCCTTCTGGATAATTTTAAAGTCATCCGGTCGCTCCGGAATTGGAATGACTTTCTCTTTAGCCCATTCCAGGGATGGCGCATTGTTTTTATTAAATGTCGTGACCAGCAGGTTGAAAAAAACCCATTGATTGTTTTTCCATTCAGCCCGTTCAGCGTCGATTCGCATCTGCAGCGTGAAACCAGGATTCAGTTTGTTAATGGTTATGCCGCGTAAAATGTTTTTTTCGACGTCAAACATCTTAAAATTATAAATTGCGTTCTGAGCGCGATACCAGATTTCATTTTGCTTGAAAAATCCAAGAGATTTTTGTTTCTGCACATCCACCTTGACAATATATTCCGTCTTCTGGATGGAGGCTGGGGTGACCAGTTCGGTGAAAAAGAATAAAAATACGGCTATTATCGCCGCCACCGCCAAAACGGGAAGAGCAATGCGGTACAGGCTGATACCGTTGGCTTTCATGGCCGTTATTTCGCTGAATTTGGACAAAAAACTATACGTCAGCAGCGTGGATAGAAGAATTGCCGCAGGCAGCGTCAGCGAAATGATCATGGGGATAGAATACAAAAAATAAGACGCCATTTGAACCGCTGTTGCTTTGTTGCTCAGGAACATTCGACTTTTTTCAAAAAAATCAATAATCAGGTAAAGCGCAAGAAACGTGACACAAGTGACGATGAAAAATCTCAAGAATTCTCTAAGGATATATTTATCAAGCAGTTTCAATGGTTTATCCTCAACCTTTCAATTTGCTCTTCCAAAAATACGCATAAGCGATTCGGAAAAGAGAAATCTCTTTGTTGGCCATATAAAACAGATAAATGCCCAGCAGGGCAAACACAAAATTCGGTGTCCAGACGCCAATGAATGGAGCAAGCCGACCGGTTTCCACCAGCGCTTCACCGCCGATACGTAAAAGGTAATAGGCGGTAACAATCATGATGCCGACGGCAAAACCACGGGATTTAACCGCACGGTGGCTGGTGATGCCTAACGGCAAGGCCAGCAGGCCAAAAAAAATACAGGATAAGGGGATGGAAAATTTTTTATGCACTTCGATGGCCAGTTCACGAACGACCGCGCCATCCAACCCCGGTTTTTTCATTCGCTCCAGGAGTTCTGTCATGGTCATTTCAGTACTGGACTTGGATGCATCGGTTAAAGCAGCCAGCGTTGTGGATAGATCAAGATTGACATCGTAGCTTTTAAAATCAACTTTCCGATAGTTTTTGAGATCAGAACTCACGGTATGAATCGAGCCGTCTTCCATTCGTAGTTTTATGATCATCAATTTCGGGTCGGAAACCAGAAAAGCTTTTTTTGCCAGAATGGTATTTTGTTTGCCGATAATGCGGTTGTCGGAAATGATGACACCTTCCATGTATTCACCGTCCGCCGGAACTTTATCGGCGTATAAAAGCAGGTCCTTAAAATCCGAGTTAAATACTTTTTCCTTGATACCAATACTGGCATTTTGTGAGGCCAGTTTAAAAAGGAGTCTCTTGGTGGCGAAATTGCTTTGAGGCACAAGAAAATATCCAATGACTATGGCACAAAAAAAAGCCAGTAAAGAGGCGATGGCTACGGGATAATAAATCTGAATTAAGCTGACGCCGGATGCTTTGAGGGCCGTCATTTCATTGTCGGCGGAAAATCTGCCCATAGCAATGAGGATAGAGATTAAAAGTGCTATGGGAATTGTAAATAGCATGAAATTGGGCATGATCAGGATAATCAGATGGCCGATGTCCAAAACACGGATGCCTTTATTGACCATCAGATCCATAATTTGAAGGATCTTCCCCATCAACAGGACAAAGGTCAAGACGAAAAGGATAATGAGAAAAGGGACGGCAATTTCCCGAAATATGTATCGACTGATAATTTTATTCATATTGTCATCAAAAGTTTTTGAAAAACTATCATGTATCGATGATTTTGCACAAGTAAAACATCACAAATTCGCGAAATAGGTTTTGCCGGCCGAATTGCATTGTTTTGTTGACAGTCGAAAGCATTTTGCCTATATTCCAGTCACATTTTAAATAACTTGCCTGTTGAAAGGGAATTTAGCACATCATGAAAGTTGATACCATGCGCCGGATAGATTATTATGTTGGCGTTCCCCTTTGTTTTATTGGCACCATCCTCTGTAAATTATGCCGCCTATTCTGCAAACCTGATAGAAAGGCACCTCATAATGTTTTATTCGTCGAGTTATCGGAAATGGGCAGCGCCATCCTTGTTGACCCCGCCATGAGAAAGTTGCGGCGGGAAACAGCGGCTACTCTTCATTTTGCAATATTCAAGAAGAATAAACCAAGCCTGGAACTGCTTAAGACCGTGCCGGCCGAAAACATTTACACCATCCGGGAAGACAGCATTTTGTTCTTTGTCTTCGATACATTGAAATTATTTTTATGGACACGAAACAGAAAAATCGATTCCGTAATCGATTTGGAGCTTTTTTCTCGCTTTACGGCACTGCTTACCGGGTTTTCCGGTGCGGCGGTAAAAGTCGGGTTTCACGCTTATTATAATGAAGGTCTTTACCGCGGGGATTTTTTAACGCATAAGGTTGCCTATAATCCTCACATTCATATTGCGGCAAACTTCATTGCCCTCGTCAATGCCCTGAATTCGGACAGAGAAGAAATTCCTTATTCTAAAACAAAGGTTTCCGACGAAGATCTCATTCTGACCAAAGTTTCGATATCGCCTATTGAACAAAACGTTATTTTAAATATTATCCGGGATTGTTTTGCAGGTTTTGATCCACAAAAAGATAAGATAGTCCTGATCAATCCCAATGCCAGTGAACTGCTGATTCAAAGACGCTGGCCGCAGCCATATTATGTCCGGTTGATCAAAATGATTCTGGACAAATGCCCGCGGGCGCTTGTTTTGATCACCGGCGATCCCCGTGAACGCGAGGAGGCGCGACAGCTCAAAGAAGAGGTGGACAATGACCGGTGTGTTAATTTTGCGGGGAATGTCAGCTTCGCGCAACTGCCCCCGCTGTACAGCGTTTGTGAGTTTATGGTGACGAACGATTCGGGGCCGGGTCATTTTGCAGCCGTGACGGATATGCCGACGTTTGTTATTTTTGGTCCGGAAACTCCTGCGCTCTATGGATCACTAGGCAAATCAACGCCGATTTTTGCGGGATTGGCCTGCTCTCCCTGCGTCAGCGCGTCTAATCATCGCAAAACAGCCTGTAAAGACAATGTTTGTCTGCAAGTCATTCATCCCGAAAAAGTGTTCAATACCATCTTGCCCAATCTGGGAGAGATCAATGCCCAAAGCTGAAAAACGGATATTTATTCTAATATTGTTGTTTTCTTTGATTCGCCTGATGGTGGCGCCATTTTTCGGTCTTGGCGTTGATGAGGCCCATTATGTTTTGTACGCGAAGTATCTTGACTGGAGTTACCTGGATCATCCGCCTCTTGTGGGTTGGCTGCATGCGCTTTTTTTATATATTTTCGGCGCCAGTGAATTTCTCGCCCGCCTGCCGGCTATTTTGCTTTTTGCTGCCACGTCCTATTGCTGTTATGTTTTTATTCTCAGGATCACACAGTCCGTTCGATTAGCGTTATTGTCCGTTCTGGCGTTGAACTGCTCCTTTATGCTTAATGCCCTGGGCATCATGCTTTTGCCCGATTCCATATTGCTTCTGTTGGTTTTTCTGCTGATCTTTGTTGGGGAAAGACTTGCCCGCAGTAAAAGACCGCTGGATTATGTTTTTCTGGGTATTATCCTGGGTTTAATGGGTTTGGCCAAATATACGGCGATCCTTCTTGTGCCGCCTCTGATCGTCTTCTTCCTCATGAAAAAACGATATGATGTTATTTTATCGCCGTATATTTTATTAGCGGCATTTATTGCGTTTTTGCTGATTATGCCGGTGATCTATTGGAATATCACGCATGACTTTATCAGTTTCCGGTATCAGGGTTCTCATGTTTTCGGATCATGGGCATCAAGTTTTAGATATTTTTTCGAATCACTGGCGGCGCAGTTCGGCGCTTACAGTCCATTTTTATTTGCTGTCGCGGTCTATGGTTTCTTCAAAGTCTTACGTAATAAGGACGATTATCTGCGCCTGGCCGTTTTATTCGGCGGCACCATTATGGTGTTTTTTCTGGTTACATCGGTTTATGAACGGACGCTTCCCCATTGGCCCTCTATTTTCTATCTCTTGTTTATCCCCGTCGGATCCTATTATTTGTATGCATCGCAGAAAAAATGGCAGAGAACATTTTTGTATATTGCCGTTGGATGCAGCCTGATCGCTATGCTGCTTGCTTATGCGGAGCTGGCTGGAAAATTTGTTACATTCCCCGAGTACAAATCTCCTTTCCGTGATATTTACGGATACTCGGAAATGGCGGCGCAGGCCGACAAGATCATCAAAAGGAATCCATCATCCCGTCCTAAAGCTATCGCTGTGACCAACTGGACCATGGGCAGCCGGGTGATGTACTATAATATGCCCTATGGGTATGATGTATTTGTGATGGATACGAGACAGGATCAATTTGACGTTTGGCAGAAGAAATCACCACGAGGCTATGATATGCTGTTTTTCAATACAAAGTTTGAAAATGTTGATGTGGCCCGTTTACTCAGGTGCGATCATGTCGATGTTGCCGATAAAATGGATTTGAAGCTCAATGGTTCAAATGTGAATAGCGTGGAATATGTCTGGTGTTATAATTATCAGGGAGTAAAAAATTGAAAAAAAGATGGATGGCGTTCCTCCTCATGATACCGGGCGTCTTTTTGACTTACGTTGCCTATACCCAGTGGGATATTTCGGTTGCCTACACCTGCCGCGGCTTAAGCCGGTCTGTCCTTGATATTGCCGAAATAGTAACGAACGCCGGAGATTCCAAATGGTATTTTGTTTTATTTGTGCCAGCTTTCTTGATTTTTCATTTTATTTTAAAAAACAAGAACTGGTCGATGAAGATGCTGTTTCTCGTTATCGCCATATCTGCGTCCGGTTTGATCAACATACTGATCAAATGGATCGCCGGAAGAAACAGGCCGATTAATCTGTTTAACCACGGGTTATTCGGATTCGATTATTTTAAAGCGAGTTATGAATTAAATTCCTTTCCTTCGGGGCACTCGGTCACAGCGTTTTCCCTTGCTGCCGCCTTGAGTATATTGTTTCCTCGCTTTGGCGTTTTGGCTTTCATCCCGGCAACAGCCATTGCATTGAGCAGAGTGATTATTACGTCGCACTATGTCAGCGATGTAATCGCCGGCGCCGCAATCGGCACCGTCTGCACGCTGGCGGTCAAATATTATTTTGACCGTTTTAAAATTGAACTGGCGCCCCAGTTAGAGGTGTCTTAAATGAAGAAAAGATATATTCTGCTTTTGATGCCATTTCTTCTCTATGTCGCGCTGCTGGGTGTTATGCCGCAGATGGAACCGGATGAATCCCGCTACAGTCTGATTCCCAGTGCGATGAACGAGACAGGCAACTATGTTACACCCCATATAAAAAATACCATTTATCTGGAAAAACCGCCGTTGGCTTCCTGGGGGACGGCAGTGTCCTTTAAAATCTTCGGAGAAAACGACTTCTCCGCACGGTTATTTACAGGTCTTTGCGCCTGGGGCTGTATCCTGCTCACGTTTTTTATCGGACGGCGTTTTCGCGATGAAAAGACCGGTCTGTATGCCGCAGCTGTTCTCACCATATCCGTGTTTCCCTTTATTCTGGGAAGAATTAATATCCTGGATATGCCTCTGACCTTTTTTCTGTGTCTGTCCATATGGCTGGGCTATTTATCGTTAACCTCGGAAAAGAAACGATACCGATCCTATTTATTCTATTTTACCTGTGCCTTGGCTTTCTTGACTAAGGGGATTATCGGAGTCGTTTTTCCATTTGCCATTTTAGTTATTTGGCTCGTTTGGGTCGGGCGCTGGCGCGAAATAGGGCGGCTGATTTCGCCTGTGGGAATTGTAATTTTCCTGATCGTTGTTTGCCCGTGGCTTTATCTGGCGCAGAAGGAAAATGCGGATTTCCTCTGGTTCTTCTTTGTGCGTGAACACTTCCTGCGTTTTACAACACAGATGCATGGCAAGACGGAGCCGTTTTATTACTTTCTGCCGATTATTATCGGCGGCATGCTTCCCTGGCTTGTTTACTTAATTCGCGCCGGGCAGCAAAAAAACATCAAAGCCTGTCTGTTCCAAAAGGATGACAATAAACTGTTGGTCGTCTGGTTTTTATTTATTTTCATTTTTTACACGGTTTCTTCATCAAAACTCGCCCCATACATTGCTCCGGTATTTTTGCCTATCGCTCTTTTTGCCGGCCGGATATTTCGAAACCATGAAGAGGAACTGCCGGATCTGCTCGGCAAAAGAAAGATTTTTTACCGCCTTGCGTTATGCATTCAGTCAGCGATGATATTGATTGCTCTTCTCCTGCCGCCGATTTTGAAGCAATATTCTGATCCCGCCAAAGGACTGGTCGTTATGACCTCCGATTATTGGTGGGTATATATCATTCCCGTGCTGATTGCGGCTGCTTTGCTGACTTTTCTGCCTGATCTCATTGCCCGTAAAGTTCGTGCGGGCTGGTTTGTAACGATCTACCTGCTTTGTTGTTTGCTTTTAGCGGGGATGATTTTTCCGCTCAATGATTTTCTGACTCCGTATCGCAGCGCACTGGTTGCCAAGGATGCGATTGCCCGGTATGTGCCGCCGGGGCAACTTTTATATCAGTATCGCGTCAATTTTTACGGGATTGATTTTTATAACAAGATCCGAACACCGATTATCGAAGATTTCGGTGAGTTGGGAGACGGCATCGTGAAAATGCCGCAGCAGGAAAGAAAGAAATATTTTTTATCGGTCAATGATTTCTTTGAAAAAATTGAACAGGAAAAGGAAATTTACTGTATCACACAGCATCTGGATAAGCTGACACAGCTGCGATCGAAATATTCCCATGTCGATATTCTTTGGGACAATGGTGCATTTTATCTTTTACGTATTAAAAATTGAATTGAGGACTGAATGTCAATGATGATAAGAAAAGATTTCTTACCCTTCAGCCGCCCATCCATCGGTGAGACTGAGATAAACAGCGTTGTCGCCTGTCTGAAATCAGGTTGGATCACCACGGGCGCTCTTTGCAAGGAGTTTGAAGATAAGTTCTGCGGACTGACCGGTGCCAGGCAGGCCGTCACACTGAACTCAGCTACCGCCGGTATGCACTTGATGCTGACCGCTCTGAACCTTCAGCCCGGAGATGAGGTGATCACACCTTCCATGACGTTTGCCTCAACGATCAACATGATTGCCATGCGTCAGGCAAAACCCGTGTTTGTCGATATTGATTATGATACGCTCAATATCAATTGTGATTTGATCGAAGCAAGCCTGACCTCGAGAACAAAGGTGATTATTCCGGTTCATTTTGCCGGTGCTCCTGCGGATATGGATAAAATCAATGAACTTGCCCGCAAATATTCTATCGTCGTTTTAGAGGACGCGGCACACGCGGTGGGCACTTACTATAAGGGTATTCATGCCGGTGGTTTCGGCCATGCCGCTATTTTTTCTTTTCATCCGATAAAAAATATCACAACCGGCGAGGGCGGGATGATCACGCTCAATGATGCCGATTTTGAAAAGAAATTGCGTTTGCTGAGATTCCATGGAATAGAAAGGGACGCTTGGAAAAGGTATGGCAAAGGCGGTGATCCTTCCTACGATATTATGGAGCCGGGCTATAAATATAACATGCCCGATTTACTGGCCGCGTTGGGGATTGCGCAGCTCGAACGATGGAAAGAATTGAATGGACGTCGTCAAGCCTTAGCCCGGCTTTATCTTGAGGGCCTGGAAGGAATAGACGGACTGGATTTACCGCAAGTTCCGCAATATGATCACATCCATGCCTGGCATTTGTTCATCATTAAATTAAAAGATTATTCCCGGGATGAGTTTATGCAAAAGCTGGCGGAATATAATATTGGTTATGGCCTGCATTTTCCTCCCGCACATACATTATCCTATGTCAACGGCAAGTATAACGGAAGCAGTATGCCCCTTCAGGAAACAAACCGGGCTGCAGATAAAATATTATCTTTGCCTTTATTTCCTGATATGATGGAAGATGACGTTCAATACGTTTGCGCGGCAATAAAGGAGATTTTGAAAAATGGCTAAGGTGCAGGTCTCAGTGGTCATTCCGGTGTACAATGAAGAAGCCAATCTAGCGGCTTTGATGGGTAGGTTGATGCCGGTCATGAAGGAAATGGGGAAAAGTTTTGAGATCATCCTGATTGATGACGGAAGTCGTGACAACTCACTTACGCTACTTAAGGGATTTGTGTCGGATCCTTTTGTGCGGGTTGTGGAACTGACCAGGAATTATGGACAACACGCGGCCATCATGGCGGGATTTTCGGTGGTACAGGGTGATGTTGTTATCACGATGGATGCAGATTTGCAGAATCCTCCGGAAGAAATACCGAAACTTGTTTCCGTGATGGAAGAGGGGAGTTATGACGTTGTCGGCACCATCAGAAAAGGTCGCAAGGATTCTTTTTTGCGTATCTTTCCATCTAAAATTATTAATATGATCGCGCGCAAAATTACCGGTGTCAGCATGCGCGACTGGGGGTGCATGCTGCGTGCCTATAGTCGGCCGGTTGTGGAACGAATGATCGCCTGTCACGAGCAGGCAACTTTTATTCCCGCATTGGCGACTGTCTTTGCTAAACGCGTTACGGAAATAGAAGTGGTTCATGAAGAACGTTTTGGCGGTAAATCGAACTATCCTTTGAGAAAACTCATTAACCTTCAGTTCGATTTGGTGGCGTCTTTTTCGGATTTGCCCATGAAGTTGATCATGTATGGTGGTATTTTAATGTCTTTGCTGGGTGTGTGCTTTGGCGCTTTGCTGGCCATTGCCCGTCTGGTTTACGGTGTACGCTGGGCTGCTGAGGGCATTTTTACGCTATTTGCCATTTTGTTTGTTTTTGTTGGTTTACAGTTTTTTGCCCTGGGGGTCATCGGAGAATATATCGGCAGAATTTTCCGCGAAGTCCGCAAACGGCCCGAATACGTAATTGAGAATATCTATGGCGCAAAGGGAAATGGCGAAATAAATTGAAAACCATTGCTTTAGCCTATCACAATATGGGAATCGCGGGTCTTGATGCGCTTTTTCGGCATGGTTTTGATATTGCAGCCGTTTTTACCCATGAAGACGATCCCCAGGAAAACTGCTGGTTCGGTTCTGTGAGAGACTGGGCGATGAAGCATGACATTCCTTATTACACAACAGAGAATATTAATACGGATCAATGGATAGCAGAAATATTGAAATTCAAGCCGGATATAATATTTTCTTTTTATTACCGAAAAATGATTTGTAAAGAGATTCTGGAAATTCCCAGGCTCGGCGCTCTAAATTTACACGGATCGCTGCTGCCGGTCTACCGCGGAAGGTGTCCGGTAAACTGGGTGTTGGTTAAAGGTGAAAATCAGACGGGCGTGACGCTTCATTTCATGGTTGACAAGCCGGATGCCGGTGATATCGTCGGACAGAAAAAAGTAAACATTGATTTTAATGATACAGCACGGTCGCTCTATGATAAACTCTGCGAGGCAGCAGGCCTTTTGCTGAATGATTTGCTGCCGGTGATCAAAACCGGACAAATCCCGCGCAGAAAACAAAATCTGGTTCAGGGCAGTTACTACGGCGGCAGGCGTCCGGAGGATGGCCGTATCGACTGGACCGGGTCAGCCAATGAGATTTACAACCTGATACGCGCTGTGACGTACCCTTACCCTGGGGCGTATTCTCTCACGGAAAATGGTGAAAAGATCATTATCTGGTGGGCTCTTCCTGAGGCATTGCGCTTTGGAAGTAAACCGGGCGATGTTGATATATCAGGGCAAGATGTTCTTGTGAAAACAGGCAAGGATGCTATAAGACTTTTGAATGTTGAAATAGATGGGAAAAGCATGAGGAATTTGCAAATCAGTGAATATTTTAAAACCGGGAAGGTGATTAAACTTAAATGAAGATATTAATACTGGGCGTAAACGGTTTTATCGGTCATCATCTGGTCAATCGAATCCTGGCCGAGAAGCCCGATTGGCAGGTATTCGGAATGGATTTAGGTACAGAGCGAATTGGCGCGGCTCTAAATAATCCGCGCTTCAATTTCCTGGAGGGTGATATTTCCATTAACAAGGAATGGATCGAATATCATATCAAGAAATGCGATGTGATTATGCCGCTCGTGGCCATTGCTACGCCGAAAGCGTACGTGGAAGATCCCATTGGTGTTTATAGCCTGGATTTTGAAATGAATATCCAGATTGTCAAACAATGCGTGAAGTATCATAAGCGCGTTGTTTTTCCTTCCACATCGGAGGTCTATGGGGCTTGCGCCGATCCGGAATTCAAGGAAGACGAAAGCTACCTGGTCGTCGGTCCCATACAAAAAGAACGCTGGATATACTCGTGCTGCAAGCAGCTTCTGGATCGCGTTATTTACGGATACGGCACGCGAGGACAACTGGAATTCACGCTTTTTCGACCATTCAACTGGGTCGGGCCCAGACTGGATTCTCTCGATACCGCCAAGGAAGGAAGTTCCCGCGTTGTCACGCAATTCATCGCCGAATTACTCCTGAAGCGTCCAATTAATCTGGTTGATGGCGGTCAGCAGAAGCGCTGTTTCACTTATGTAGATGATGGCATTGCCGCGCTGATGAAGATTCTGGAAAACAAGAATGACATCTGCAAGAATCAAATCATCAATATCGGCAATCCGGACAATGAGTGTTCTGTAAAGGAACTGGCGGACATTCTCAAAAAAATGTTTAAAGAACACCCCGATCATAAAAATGATTCGACTTATTCGGATATCATTGAGGTTCCCGCGGACACATTTTACGGCAAAGGCTATCAGGATATTTACACGCGCAAACCAAGCATCGAAAAGGCTAGAAATCTTCTTCAATGGGAACCGACGGTCGACTTGCAGGAATCCATGCGGCTGACGCTCAATTCGTTCTTGGAAGAAAATAAAACGGTGACACTATAACCGGCCTCAAACGGAATGCTTTATGGGAATGCTCGGATTAAAGATTGATGTGGATACCTACTGGGGCATGAAAAACGGCGTTCCCCGTCTTTTGCGGATATTGAAAGATTTCCAGGTAAGGGGGACTTTTTTCTTAAGCATCGGACCCGATAACTCCGGGCGTGCCGCACTACAGCTCATTAAAAATCCACTTTTCTTTAAAAAGATGTTGCGGACCAAAGCGGCCAGTCTTTACGGCTGGAAAACCGCTCTTTATGGCACGCTTTTGCCTGCGCCGATGATCGCTTTATCCTTCCCTGAACTTGTCAATCAAATCATGGCTGAAGGCCACGACGTGCAGTTTCACGCCTGGGATCACCGCCGATGGCAGGATGAATTGCCGAAGAAATCAGTACAATGGATAGAACGGTGGTTTGAAGCGGGGATAGGCGGTTTTGAAAAACTGACAGGACGAAAACCCACTGCATTCGGCGCACCATCCTGGCTGATTGACGATCGTGTTTTAAACATTATTCAGAAGTATCATTTTGAATATCTCAGCTGCACACGGGCCAAGGTGCCTTTTATCCACGAAGAACTCGATATCCCGGAAATACCTTCTGATTTACCCTGTTTTGAAGAAGTTGATCCTCAAAAAGGCGTATCCATTATTGGCAGTTTGATAAACGATGGGGGCAACCACGTGCTTCCGGTTCATGCTGAAGTTGAAGGGGGGATTTATGCAGATAAGTTTAGGGAAGTATTGAGAAACGCTTTGACAATAGGAATAAATGTTGTGGGATTGGATCACATGAAGGCTGATTTAGACGCACATCTCATTTCAAAGCGAAAGCATAAAATGGATTTGCTACCCGGCAGGCACTCTCCTTGCGCCGTATAGGAATCATTATGATATAAGCACAAAATTAGTGAAATTTATTAACGGTTAGTGCTTAATTGACGATATTGGTTTCAGTGACTTATGCTTGACTTTGATTTTTCCCTGTGTTAAATATCTTAACTCGTACCGCTTGATATTTATTTTGTAGTCTCAGTTTCTAGGGGGAAGATGTCGGATAATTTCTTTACACTGATGATTATACCTCGCAGAAAGAGCGCGGTAACTAAGATTTCTCTTTCGAGTAATTTGGTTCGGGGTCTTTTTATTGGTTCAATCCTGGCAGTTCTTTTAACCCTTTATGTTATTTACGATTACGCCGGTATTCAAAGAGATCGTGCAGAGCTCTCACGCCTCAGACAACAAACAGTCCAACAATCAAAAGAAATTATTGATTTAGCCGTAAAAGTCGATGAATTTGCCGATCGCATGGAAGAATTCAAACAATTCGATAAAAAAATAAGAATATTGGCAACGAATCAAGCCGGACGAGATAAAAAAATCCCGTTGGGTATCGGAGGTTCAAATAGCGAGCAGATTCGATTAAACGAGTTGATTGGCCAGGATCAGGAAAAGCTTGTTTCCGGTATGCGTAAAAGTATCAGCCAGTTAAATGAAGATGCTAACGAAAGAAATTTGAGCTTTAGCGAACTTTTAAAGTTTCTTCGGGAGCAGAAGTCTCTTTTGGCGGCTACGCCTTCCATTTGGCCGGTCAAAGGGTGGGTAACCTCCGAGTTTGGTTCACGGGACAATCCTTTTGCGAGGGGAGTTGAATTTCATAGAGGCATAGACATCGCAACAAGAATGGGAAAAGAAGTCAGGGCCCCGGCGGATGGGCTTGTTTCTGAGGTTGCCTATCGTTCTGATGATGGTCATGTTATCAGAATTGATCATGGGTATGGTTTTTCCACAAGTTATGCGCATTTATCAAAGTCAGTGGCAAAACAAGGGATTCGGGTTAAAAGAGATGACTTGATTGGATATGTCGGCGATACCGGTCGGAGCACCGGAGCGCATCTGCATTACGGTGTCTATGTAAATGATGTTCCGGTCAATCCAAGAAAATACATGAAATAATCAAAGGATCTGCATTAACATTCCAAGAACGTCAGTCCCGGGAGGGTAACTGGATCGTTTCAATATACGGATAAATTATTCCCCCAATAAACATGGGTTTTTATTAAATGATTAAATGTGTTAAAGTCAACCGGTAAAAATACCGGTTTTTTTGAAGGTGACCAATGCTGGGTGTAATTCTCAAAAAAATAGTAGGAACAAAAAATGATCGAGAATTAAAACGATTAGCCATCCTGTTAAACGAAGTTAACGGCTTTGAACCAAACCTGATGTCGCTCAGTGACGCGCAATTAAGGGAGAAGACGTCCTATTTTAAGGAAAAGCTTAAAAGCGGATTAACGCTTGATGATATCCTGTCGGAGGCGTTTGCGGTGGCCAGAGAAGCGTCCCGCAGGACGCTAATGATGCGTCCTTTCGATGTGCAGGTTATCGGCGGAATTGTTTTGCATGAAGGCAAAATAGCGGAAATGAAGACCGGAGAAGGCAAAACGCTTGCCGCAACGATGCCGTTATATCTGAACGCTTTGGAAGGCAAAGGTTGCCATGTCGTTACGGTCAATGATTATCTTGCCCGCCGCGACGCGGACTGGATGGGCCCTATTTATCATTTTCTGGGATTAACGGTTGGCGTCATTGTGCATGGCATGGACGATGACGAGCGCCGTAAGGCTTATGGTGAGGATATCACTTATGGCACCAATAACGAATTCGGCTTTGATTATCTTCGCGACAATATGAAATTCAGTCTCGAAGATTATGTTCAGCGGGAATTCAATTTCGCGATCGTCGATGAAGTCGATAGTATTCTGATTGATGAAGCCCGCACCCCGCTCATTATTTCCGGGGCTTCGGAAGAATCAACGGATAAATATTATAAAATAAACCAGATTATTCCGCGTTTAAAAAAAGACCAAGATTACAGCATTGAAGAAAAAAGCAAAACAGTTGTCATGACCGAAGAAGGTGTGGCTAGTGTTGAAAAATATTTAAATATCCAGAATCTATACGAGCCGAAAAACATTGAAATTGTTCATCACGTTAATCAGGCCCTGCGCGCTCACACATTATTTAAATGTGATGTGGATTATCTGGTCAAAGATGGTCAGGTGATTATCGTCGATGAATTCACCGGGCGAGTCATGCCGGGCAGGCGTTACAGCGATGGTCTGCATCAGGCGCTCGAAGCAAAAGAGAAAGTAAAGATCGAAAAAGAAAATCAAACACTCGCATCCATTACGTTCCAGAATTATTTTAGAATGTATAAAAAGCTGGCGGGGATGACGGGTACTGCCGATACCGAAGCCGCCGAGTTCAAGAAAATTTATAATCTTGAAGTTTTGGTTATGCCGACCAATATGCCGATGATCCGTCAGGATCATAATGACTTGATTTATAAGACGGAGCAGGAAAAAATCAAAGCCGTCATTGAAGAAGTGAAGGCTTTAAACAAGGCGAAACGTCCCGTCCTGATCGGTACCATTTCCATTGAGAAGTCTGAACTTCTGGGTAAGCATCTTACTCGGGCAGGGGTAAAGCATCATGTTCTGAACGCAAAAAATCACGAAAGAGAGGCGGAGATCGTTGCCCAGGCAGGGCAACCTGGTCAGGTCACTATCTCCACAAATATGGCCGGCCGCGGCACGGATATTAAGCTTGGTGAAAATGTCGCCGAATTGGGCGGCCTTCATATTTTGGGAACAGAAAGGCATGAAAGCCGCCGCATTGACAATCAGTTAAGAGGGAGAGCCGGTCGTCAGGGAGACAACGGATCGTCGCGTTTCTATCTTTCCCTGGAAGATGATTTGCTACGGGTCTTCGGAGCCGACAGAATCTCATCCGTCATGGATACAGTCGGGATCGAAGAAGGTCAGCCTATTGAGCATAAATATATTTCGCGGGCGATTGAAAACGCTCAAAAACGGGTGGAAGGCCAGAATTTTGATATTCGAAAACATCTGCTCGATTATGATGATGTGATGAACAACCAAAGAAAAGTCGTCTATGAACAGCGGAAAAAAGTATTGCGTGGAGATAACTTATGGTCTGATGTTGAAGAGATGGTTGAAGAAATTACCGGCGATCTTTTATTTGAGTTTGCGGGAGATAAAAGTCATCCTACTGATTGGAATCTCAAATCTCTTGATGATGCATTATTCAAACAATTTAATTTACGTTTGGATGTCGTGAATGCAAAAGATATGAATTCCGTCGAAGCCATCCGTGATTTCATTTTGCAGAATGTTCAGAAATATCTGCGTGATAAAGGAAAAGAATTTGGTCCGGACATGACGACTTATCTTATGAAAGTCATCATGTTACAGACTATTGATACCCATTGGAAAGAACATTTGCTGTCCATGGATCACTTAAGGGAAGGCATCGGTTTACGCGGCTACGGCCAGAAAGATCCGGTAAGGGAATATCAGCGTGAAGGATATGCCATGTTTATGGAAATGATCAGTCGCATTAAAATGGATACGCTCGAAAAACTTTGCATGGTCAGAATACAGAAAGAGGAAGAAGTCGAAGAAATTAGACAGAAGCAGAAACAGGACTATGTCCTGAGCCGCGGTGAAGACACACCGATGAATCAAACCGTTAAGCGTGAGAGCGAGAAGGTTGGCCGGAACGATCCTTGTCCTTGCGGCAGCGGCAAAAAATACAAAAAATGTTGCGGTGCTTAGGCCCTTAGAGGAGTGGCAGTGATGGTGAAAACGACGCTTAAAATTAGTGTTCCCGGTTTTTTAGCCAATGGAGTTTCCGTAGGCATTAAAAGTGGCGACCAAAAGGATTTGGGGCTGATCTATTCTACAGTTCCGGCAAAGGTAGCCGCGCTATTTACGAAAAATACTTTCAAGGCCGCACCGGTTTTAATTGATGCGGAGAGGATCAAAAGAGGAATAGCGCAAGCAATTATCACCAACAGCGGCTGTGCCAACGCGGCAACCGGAAAAGAGGGCATGGTGGATGCGCTGGCTGTTTCGGGGGCTGCGGCCAGGCAATTAAAAATTCCCGAAGAGCATCTTTTGGTTTGTTCGACGGGTGTGATCGGTAAAAGGCTTCCTGTTAAGAAAATTGAAAACGGCATCGGCAGACTGGTCAAGGGTCTCAACGAAATGGGTATCGAAGATGCCGAAGCGGCCATGATGACAACGGATAAATATCCCAAAATAGCCATTCGCAAAGGCATTGTTGGCGCGAAGGATATCACGATTTGCGGGATTGCCAAAGGTGCCGGCATGATTGAACCGAATATGGCAACGTTGCTGACTTACGTGATGACTGACGCATTAATTGACGCCAAGGCGCTCAATACAGTATTTCATCAGGTGATTGATTCCACATTCAACGCTATCAGCGTCGATGGCTGTATGAGCACCAATGACACGGCCATAATTTTGGCCAACGGTCTGGCCGGAAACAATCCGTTGGAGAGGGCCCAGGCGCGCCTCCAGAGGTTTCGAGAAATGCTGACGGATGTCTTATCCGAACTGTCTTGTGCCGTAGTTAAAGATGGAGAGGGTGCGACAAAATTTATAACCATTGCAGTTGACGGCGCTAAATCAAAATCCGATGCGAGGCGTGTCGCTTATGCGGTTGCCAATTCTAATCTTGTCAAAACAGCTTTTTTTGGCGAAGATCCCAATTGGGGCAGAATTATTGCAGCCATTGGTTCTTCGGGAATACTGCTGGAAAAAGAAAAAATCAGTCTATCGATTGGTAATATGAACGTATTTTCACAGGATACACCTGCCAATATAACACTTTCTAAATTGAAAGAAATCTTTCAAGGCAGCAAAATAGAGATCCGTGTCGGTCTGGGAGGCGGCGATAAGTCCTATTCGGTTTATACATCGGATCTTTCATACGATTATGTTAAAATCAACGCTGATTACTCAACATGAGAAAATGCATAAAATATACTAATTTTATTGCCGAAAAAGTTATTTTATCTTGAACAATTCGATTATTTGTGGTAATTCCCGCAAAATTTCACACATCCTCTGATTGACGGCATGTTGCTTAGAAATTAAGTGTGTCGCGCAAGATGATGGGGGTGGCGGAAAAAAACAAAGGAGAAAAAATATGTCAGCAATTTCAATGAAACTGTTACTCGAGGCCGGTGTCCATTTCGGGCATCAAACCAACAAATGGAACCCCAAGATGAAACCCTATATCTTTGGGGCGCGAAACAACATCTACATTATTGACTTACAGCAAACCGTTGGTATGTTTCAGACGGCCTATAACTTTGTTGTAGATACGGTCAGCCAGGGGAAAGAAATTCTTTTTGTCGGAACCAAGAAACAATCGCAGGAAGCAATCCGGGAAGAAGCGTTACGCTGCGGCATGCCGTTTGTTAATCAGCGGTGGCTGGGGGGTATGTTGACCAATTTTGTCACCATTAAAAAAAGCATTGATCGCTTAAACAGTTTAAACAAGATGTTTGCCGACGATTCCATCAAGGCTTTTCCTAAAAAAGAAATCACCAAACTGCAAAAGGAAATGGATAAAATGGAAAATGTTTTAGGTGGTATCAAACACATGAAATCCCATCCTGCAGCCGTTTTTATTGTTGATCCCAACCGGGAACACATTACCGTCCTGGAAGCGAAGAAATTGAAAGTTCCGTTGGTCGCCATTGTCGATACCAATTGCGATCCGACGGATATTGATTATATCATTCCGGGAAATGATGATGCCATTCGGGCCATAAAATTGTTTGCCTCGAAATTTGCTGATGCGGTTTTAGAAGGCAAAAAACGATTCGAAGAGAAGCTGACTGCCGAATCTAACAAAGAAGCAGGGGCAGCTGTGGTGGAAAATAAAGATGCCGAAGCGGACATTCCAGATAGCGTCGAGATGGAAAATGCTTCTTCTGCCAGAACGGATAAGTAGTGAACGCGCAAAACTTGGGACAAAGGTATAGTTAAGGAATAGAATTTAGGAGGATATGAAATTGGAAATCACTTCAACGATGGTAAAAGAATTAAGAACGAAAACCGGCGCAGGGATGATGGACTGCAAAGAAGCGCTCGCGTCGGTGGACGGCGATTTTGAAAAAGCGATTGATTATTTAAGAAAGAAGGGACTTTCGGCGGCGACCAAAAGATCATCTAAGGCGGCCAAGGATGGAACCGTTGCTTCGTATATACACATGGGTGGCAGAATCGGTGTGATGGTGGAAATTAACTGTGAAACGGATTTTGTAGCTAAAACCGATGGTTTTCAGACGATGGCCAGAGACATTGCCATGCACATTGCTGCTTCTAATCCGCTTTGCGTGCATCCGGATGAAATTGCCGAGGACGCTCTCAACAGAGAGAAAGAAATTTATCGCAGTCAGTTGCGCGACGAGAAGAAGCCGGAAAAAATTTGGGACAAAATTATCGAGGGAAAACTCAAAAAATATTACGAAGATGTTTGCCTGATCGAACAGAAGTTTGTTAAGAATCAAGACATAACCGTTGGAACACTGATCAGCAACATGATTGCCAAAACAGGTGAAAACATTATTATTCGCCGCTTTTCCCGTTTCCAGCTCGGAGAGGAAATTAAGCAATAATGAGCGAGAAGACAAAAGCTGCGTACGGAAGAATTCTCTTAAAGCTCAGTGGTGAAGCCCTTTTAGGCAAACAAACCACCGGTGTTGATCCGGATGTGGCTAATTACATCGCCGATGAGATAAAATCTTTGTCTGATCTGAAAATCCAGATTGGCATTGTCATCGGGGGCGGAAATATTTTTCGCGGCATTGAGGCCAGTGCCAAAGGAATGGACAGAATAACCGCCGATTATATGGGTATGCTGGCAACCGTCATCAATAGTCTTGCCCTCCAGAGCGCTTTGGAAATGCACGGTTTGCCAACACGTGTTCAATCGTCTATTGAAATGAGAGAAATCGCGGAACCTTTTATTCAACGGAAAGCCGTCCGTCATTTGGAAAAAGGCAGAATTGTCATATTTGCCGGCGGTACGGGAAACCCCTATTTTTCCACGGATACGGCCGCAGCCCTTCGAGCAATGGAAATTCGGGCCGACGTCATCATGAAAGCCACGAAGGTTGATGGTGTGTATGATGCGGATCCGGTTAAAAATAAATCAGCAGTTATGTTTAAAAATATAAGTTATATTGATGTATTAACAAAAAATCTTAAAGTAATGGATTCAACAGCTATCACACTTTGTCGGGATAATTCATTACCCATCGTTGTATTCAATTTACAAAAAAAAGGAAACATCCGGAGCGTAATTTGTGGTAAAAAAATTGGAACTTACGTAGGAGAATGATCATGAAAGAGCAAATTTTTCAGAAATTCAAGGATGAGATGGAAAAAACAATATCCTCTCTGGAAAAATCATTCAGCAGAGTAAGAACGGGGCGAGCGTCTGTTTCACTGCTGGATGGCATCAAGGTTGATTATTATGGAACACCAACCCCGATTGCCCAGGTGGCTACTCTTTCCATCCCGGAAAGCCGCCTCATCGTGATTGCGCCCTGGGATGCGACCGCCATCGGCGCGATTGAGAAAGCGATTCAGAAGTCCGATTTGGGTTTGATGCCGTCCAGCGACGGCAAGATTATTCGCCTGGCCATTCCGCAATTAACGGAAGAGAGGCGTAAGGAACTTGTGAAAGTTGTTAAAAAAATGGCGGAGGAAGGTAAAGTTAAATTGCGCAACGAACGTCGCGATGCCAACGAAGAGTTAAAAGATTTAAAAAAGAATAATAAAATGGCGGAGGACGAGCTTTTCAGCGCTCAGGATGAAGTTCAGAAATTAACGGACCGCTATATTGAAAAGACAGATAAGATTCTGGCGGCCAAAGAAAAAGAAATCATGGAGATTTAAATCCAATCGCAGAAAAACATCACAATGGGGAGTCAAAAGCTCCCCATTTGTTTTTGAGGATATATTAAATCGAAATGTTAAAAGTTGATCAAAATAACTTACCCCGACACATAGCCATTATTATGGACGGTAATGGTCGTTGGGCAAAACAGCATGCGATGGGGCGAATTCGAGGCCATAAAAAAGGGGCTCAGGCCGTCAAGACAACAGTGACAGCGTGTCGTGAAATTGGAATTCAATGCTTGACTCTATTTGCTTTTTCCTCTGAAAACTGGGGCAGGCCCAATGAGGAAGTTAACGCCTTAATGTCTTTGCTTATAGACTATTTGGACAAGGAAGCGCCGACACTTCAAAAACAGGAAATCATGCTGATGACCATCGGAGACGTTGAACGACTCTATCCTTCGGTGAAAAAAAAGCTTCTTGAGGTGAAAAAACTAACCGAAAAAAATCGTAAAATGGTATTGAATCTGGCATTAAGTTACGGTAGCCGGGATGAGATTATTTTTGCCGTCAAAAAAATGATTTCAGATAACCGGGAAGGAAAGCTTGACGTTGATTCTATAGATAATGATACGGTTGGACGTTATTTATATACGAACAACATTCCTGATCCCGATCTGTTAATTCGGACCAGCGGCGAATATCGTATCAGCAATTTTCTTCTCTGGCAGATGGCTTATTCGGAACTTTATTTTACAGATGTCTTATGGCCTGATTTTAAAAAGGAAGATTTGTTAAAGGCGATAGCTGTTTATCAGCATCGCGAACGACGCTTCGGATTAACGAGCGAGCAAATCAATGACAAATAGTTTTTTATACAAAGGGCAAAAATGGTTATACAAAATTCGAATCTGCAAAGATGGCTAACCGGTATTATTTTAGCTGTGGCCTTGCTTCTGGTTATCGTATTTGGCCCATTGGAATTATTGGCTGCGGTGATTACACTGTGTATTATCGGCGGTGTTTGGGAATATAACGGCATTGTATTTGGCCATGGTTTTCTGAAAGAAAAAGTTGAAAGTCTGCTGATTGCAATTCTCATTCCCGGGGTTGTGCTCTTCGGGGATGCCCAATTGTTAGTCGCCCTCCTTGTTTTTGCGATTATAGCCGTATTTATTGTTTTTCTCTGGAAAGTCAATGAAACCAACTTTGATGTGTCCTCTGTGGCCAAAGTGATTTTCGGAATGATTTATATTCCGTTACTGACGTCGCATTTTATCCTGCTTCGAAAACTGGACAGCGGTATCTACTGGATCTTACTGGTGCTAGTCATTGCAATTGTTGGTGATACTGTGGCGCTTTATGTAGGCAAGTCTTTAGGTAAAAGAAAGCTGATTCCATTGGTAAGCCCGGGTAAAACTGTCGAAGGCACTATCGGACTTATTGTGGGCGGCACAATAGCTGCCTGCATATTTGGATACTATTTGATGCCCCGGATCTCATTAATCCACTTTCTGATTCTCGGTTGTGTGGCCGGTATCATCGGACAGTTGGGCGATCTTTGCGAATCCGCCATCAAAAGAAATTATGGCAAAAAGGATGCCAGTTCGCTGTTGCCCGGGCACGGGGGGCTGATGGACCGGATGGACAGTCTGATCTTCGTGGCTCCCTTTGTTTATTATTACCGGATTTTTGTGATTGGCTAATGAAGAAAATAACTCTTTTAGGATCGACAGGATCCATCGGTGTCAGCGCGCTGGATGTTATCGAAAAGAATCCCAATAAATTTAAAGTCATGGCGCTTGCGGCAGGCAAAAATGTTCGACTTCTGGCCAAACAGGTTTTAAAATTTCAGCCTAAGATCGTTGCGGTTCGAGCCAGACAAGACGCTGAGCGATTACGCCAAATCCTGGGACTTAAGAATAATATTCCAATCCTTTACGATGAAACGGGGGTTGAGGAAGTTGCTTCCTATCCACCTTCCGATATGGTTATTTCAGCCATTTCCGGCGCAGCAGGCCTGAAGCCAACACTGGCGGCGATAGAAGCGGGGAAAGATATTGCGTTGGCGAATAAAGAAACCATGGTAATTGCCGGGCACCTCGTTACGAAAAAAGCTAAGATAAAAAAGATTAACATTTTTCCCGTGGATAGTGAGCACAGCGCGATATTTCAATGTTTGGAGGGACAGAAGCTGCAATCATTGCGCCGGATTATTTTAACGGCATCCGGTGGCCCTTTTTTAAATTTCTCTAAGGATGATCTGAAGAAAGTGACATTAGAACAGGCGCTTAAGCATCCGCGCTGGAAAATGGGCCGAAAAATCACGATTGATTCAGCATCCCTGATGAATAAAGGACTGGAAGTTATTGAGGCAAAATGGTTGTTTAATCTGGACATCGGCCATATCGATGTTTTAATTCATCCGCAGAGTGTGGTTCATTCGCTGATTGAACTTCTTGACGGATCAGTTTTAGCGCAACTGGGTATTGCTGATATGAGAATACCGATTGCGTATGCTCTGACCTATCCGGATCGTATGATAAATGACCTGCCAAGATTAAATCTGGCGAAGACAGGCCGTCTGGAATTTTATCCACCGGATATGAAGAAATTTCCGTGCCTGGGGCTTGCGTATGAGGCGGGACGCATAGGAGAAACGGCTCCTGCGGCATTGAATGCAGCCAACGAAATTGCCGTTGCCGCGTTTATTGAAAATAAAATTTGCTTTAATGATCTGCCCAAAGTAATAGAAAAAGTATTGGATAAGCACCAGACACAACGTAATCCATCTCTGGAAGATATCCTCGATACCGATAGTGAGGCCAGAACACAAGCGGAAAACGTTATTAAAAAGTTAAAGAAAGGATGATAGTTTGGTTACCTTAATTTCATTTATCGTTTTGCTGGGCATTCTGATTTTTGTTCATGAGTTGGGCCATTTTCTGGCCGCACGCATTGGGGGAGTAGGGGTTCTTAAATTTTCCCTGGGCTTTGGACCTAAAATTGTTGGGAAAAAAATAGGGGAGACAGAATATATCCTTTCCTGGATACCCTTGGGTGGATTTGTCAAACTGTTGGGTGAATCCGGTACGGAAGAATTGCTGCCGGAAGATGAGGAAAGGTCGTTTTTTAAACAACCAACCTGGAAACGCTTACTCATTGTACTGGCGGGGCCGGTTTTTAACTTTCTTCTGGCCATTGTCATTTTCTTTATTGTCTTTATGTATGGATTACCCAACCTCATTCCCGTTATCGGGCAGATGTCACCGGGTTCTTCTGCTTTGGAGGCAGGCCTTGTCACCGGTGATAATATTCTAGCACTCAATGATGAAAAAATAACTTATTGGGAAGAAATAAAGCCAATTATAACAAAGAGTAAAGGCGTTGATGTTAAAGTGGTTGTTCAGCGTGGGAATGAGGAGAAGATTTTCACCGTAAAACCGAAATTGTCCAAGGCAAAGAATATTTTCGGTGAAGAAGAATCGACCTACCTGATAGGCGTCTCGCCTGCAGGCAATGTGGTTATTGAAAGAAAAAATCCTCTGATGGCCATTGTTTCTTCAGTTGGTAAGACATGGGAAATAAGCAAGTTGACGGTCATTTCCGTAGTAAAAATGATTGAAGGGGTTATATCACCCAGGACTCTGGGCGGACCCATTTTTATTGCACAGGTGGCGGGAGCTCAGGTCAAAGAAGGTCTTGTCCCGTTTATTCTTTTTATGGCCATTCTTTCTATTAACTTGGGGGTAATTAATTTGTTCCCCATCCCTGTTTTGGATGGAGGGCATATATTCTTTTATCTCATCGAGATGGTGACCCGAAGAGAAATTCCAATTAAAATTAGAGAAATATCTCAGCAAATCGGTTTTGTCGCATTATTAATGCTGATGATTTTTGTCATCATGATCGATATTGAACGGCTCAATATCAAGCCGATTAATGATGTTTTGAAATATTTTAAGTAATATGTTGACATTAGCCTTTGATACCTCTTCGAAAACAGCCTCAGTATCCCTGTTAAGGGATAAAGCTGTTTTATATGATACGATTATTAATAAAGGTCTGAACCATTCTGAAGTACTCCTTCCAGCCATTGACGAAGCATGCCGTCTCACGGGTATTCAATTGCCTGAAATTGATTTGTTCGCCTGCGCACTAGGTCCTGGATCATTTACCGGTTTACGCATTGGCGTCAGCACCCTCAAGGGATTAATGCTGTCAACGGGAAAACCGGCGGCAGGTATTTCAACACTTGCCGCGTTGGCTCTCAATGTGCAAAAAAAAGAAAATATTATCTGTTCGATGATGGATGCCGGTCGTGGGCAAGTGTATCTTGCTTACTACCAATATGACAAAGACGGTATTTTGAGTCAACTTGAAGCCGCAAGAACCCTTGATCCGCAAAGCATTTCTTATTCTTATGAAGAGGACGTGATATATGTCGGTGACGGAGCGATTAAATATGCCGACTTGATCAGGTCTTTTTCAATTAAAAATAAAATAGCCTCTGCGGAACAACAATTCATATGCGCTTCAGCCGTGGGAGTTCTGGCGATAGAAAAATATCATCTTGATAATTTACTTGATTTGGCAACATGTGTCCCTGTTTATTTACGCTCGACCGATGCCAAACTGAAAAAAGAAATATTACCTTAAAATATCACCGTCTAACCTTTCGATTTTAATTAATATAATGTTTATTACACAGCAAAATAAAAACAGGCGGTTTTTAAGATGAATGTCTTAATTTCCCGAAAAAAAATTCGTTCAGGAACAGGAAAATGGTCGGGAAGATTCATATCGCAAGTAACTGTTTTCTTTTTAATGGCATTCATCGTATGGCCATATCCGATCCATTCGGAAGATATGCTGCAGCGACAGCTTAATAAGTTCTCACCCTTATTAAAAACCAGGGTTGCGATCGCGTCTGTTGAAGTTAAAAACACTTATCCTCATGATACCAGCGCATTCACGCAAGGATTGTTTTTTCATCAGGACTATTTTTATGAATCAACCGGCCTCAATGGGAAATCTTCTTTATCCAGAAAAGAAATGAAAACCGGAAAAAGTTTGCAAGAAGTCAAAATAGATCAGGAGTATTTTGGCGAGGGAATTGCCTTGCTGAAGGAAAAAATTTATCAACTGACGTGGCAGAATGAAATGGTCTTGATTTATGATGCGCGGTCTTTCAAGGAAATCAGGAAAATAAAATATCGGGGAGAAGGTTGGGGATTGACCTCTGACGGCAAACATTTGCTGAAGAGCAACGGTTCATCAATCATCACATTTCATGATCCGGATTCGTTCAAAGTGGTTCGGCAAATTCATGTCCGTGACGGCGATAGCCCTGTTGGCCAGCTCAATGAACTGGAGTTCATCAAAGGTGAGATATGGGCGCATATATTCACGGAAGACTTGATTGTCCGGATTTCCCCAGAAAACGGTAAGGTGATGGGTTGGATTAATTTATCATCACTCCGTTCTTATCTTCCCCGTAGTGCGCAGGTGGATGTGCTGAACGGCATAGCCTATGATGCAAAAGGAGACCGTATTTTTGTGACAGGCAAATACTGGCCTAAAGTATTTGAAGTCCAACTATCAAAGTAAATGGTTTAAAACCTTAATTAACTTGACCGCATATATTATTTGCATTATAAGCCCCGCAGTTTAAAACATCGGATATTTAATTCTGGAGGAAAAAAATGAGACTAATATTATTAGGCGCGCCGGGTGCCGGCAAAGGTACAGTGGCAAAATTATTGACGGAATTTGACGGTTCCGTGCAGATATCCACAGGCGATATTTTACGCTCCGCCGTAAAAGAAGGAAGCGCCTTAGGCAAAAAAGCCAAAGACTATATGGATCGGGGAGACCTTGTGCCTGATTCACTGATTATGGAAATTATGGAAGCACGGCTTCAGGATCCGGATTGTCAGAAGGGATTCATTCTGGACGGTTTTCCCCGAACGATTCCACAGGCGGAAGATCTGGCCAAACTGCTCGCCAAACTGAATATTAAACTGGATTTTGTTGCTAATCTGGATGTTCCGCGCGAAGTAGTTCTGGATCGGTTGACGACCAGAAGAACCTGCTGTAATCCATCCTGTCAGGCCATTTATAACGTCAAAAGCAATCCGCCGAAAGAAGACGGCACTTGCACGTTGTGCAATCATCAGACCATTCAGCGCGACGACGAAACAGAAGAGGCCATCACCAACCGTCTGGAAACATACAACCTGAAAACCGCGCCACTGATCGGTTTTTATGAAAAAGTAGACATGCTGAAAACGTTCCTGTCGCTTAGTTCCAAAGATACGGTTGCCGATATTAAAAAAGCCTTGAAGGCTTGAATCCTCAATAACTAAATGATTGAGTATGAAAAAGAGCTGAACCCGGAGCAGTATCGCGTCGTCACAGAAGAAGGCGGGCCGCTTCTTGTTCTTGCCGGAGCAGGAAGCGGTAAAACGCGGACACTGATCTATCGGGTGGCTCATCTGCTGGAATCCGGCGTTCGACCGGAAAATATTCTGCTCGCGACCTTCACCAATAAAGCTGCCCATTCCATGCTGAATCGGGTGGAAAGTCTTCTTCAATCTTACACGGGAAAAATTATGGGCGGGACGTTTCATTCCATCGCCCATCGATTTCTCAGAAGCTACGCTTTTCGTCTGGGCTACAACAATAGTTTCTCCATCGTTGATAGCGAGGATGCCCGCCAAGTTATTGCGTCAGCGATGACCGACTTAAAGATCGACACCAAGCTCACTAAATTCCCCAAGAATAATATTCTCGCGGAAATGATCAGTCTGACGATGAACACGCAAAGCACGCTGGAAGAGGTGATCTTTAACCGATACCCGTTCTTTATGCACTTAAGCCCGGAAATCCATCAGATCGCCAGTCTCTACCAGTTTAAAAAGAAAGATCTCAATGTGATGGATTTTGATGATCTGCTTAACAACTGCCGTCGCTTGCTTCATGAAAATCCCGATATTCTGCAAACTCTTTCCCAGAGATTTCATCACGTTCTGGTGGATGAATATCAGGATACAAATATCATTCAAGCTGATATCGTTGATCTGCTGGCCTCCAGCCATCGTAACTTGATGGTTGTCGGGGATGATTCGCAAAGCATTTATGCTTTTCGCGGCGCCAATTTCAGCAATATCATCCATTTTCCGGAGCGATATCCTGACTGTAAAATATTCAAACTAGAGACCAACTATCGCAGCACGCCGGAAATACTGCACCTGGCCAACCTGAGTATCAATAATAATGAAAATCACTTTCCCAAAGAGCTGAAAGCTATTCGCAACAAGGGGATGAGGCCGGTCATTGTTTCCGCGCAAAATGTTTTAAAACAGGCGGACTTTGTCGCGCAGCGGATCACTGAATTAACTCGCAGCGGCGTGCCTTATAGCGAAATAGCGGTGCTTTACCGGGCGCATTATCATTCGATGGAAGTGCAGATGGAATTTGTAAGGCGTGACATTCCTTTCGATATCCGCTCCGGTATCCGCTTTTTTGAGCAGGCGCATATCAAAGATGTAACATCTTACATGCGAGTATTGGTCAACCCGCAGGATGAACTGGCTTGGCGCAGGCTTTTGATGATGTATCCCAAGGTCGGCAAAGTTACTTTTGAAAAAATATGGCGCCATCTGGCCAAACAGGATAACCCGCTCGAAGCGATATTGACCAATGAGTTTCTCAAAGCCGTGCCAAAGTCGGCGCAGACAGGTGTTCAACAATGTCAAAAGACGTTGCTCTTTTTGCTTGAACTTGATCTTCCCGATCGAATACCGGAAAAAATTATAGAGATATTATTGAACGAAGGCGATTACCGGACTTACATGCAGGATAATTATTCCGACACATTCGCCCGTGAAGATGACTTGATCCAGTTGGGAAACTTTGCAGCCAAGTTTGAGCGGATGGATGACTTTTTAAACGAACTGGCTTTACTCACCAACATGTCTAAAGAAGAAGAAAAAGAAGACCGGCAAGAAGACAAGGTAATCTTAAGCACGATCCATCAGGCTAAAGGCCTGGAATGGTCTTATGTCTTTCTGATCTGGTGCGCCGACGGCATGATTCCCCTGCAGCGGGCGCTTAAGGAACCGGGAGGAGAAGAAGAGGAACGAAGGCTTTTTTATGTGGCTGTGACGCGCGCCAAGGATCAGCTCTACCTTTGTTCACCCGTGCTGGACTATACGCGATCCGCAGGCACGTTGACGCTCAACCCGTCGCGCTTCATCAGCGAAATAGCACCTCTGTCTCTAAAAGACGAACAGCGCCCATTTGAACAATGGACACTGTTCGATGATTATTAAGGCTTATCCGGCTGAAGCTTCTATTGAAACATTTTGTCTGTTATATGCAAGCAAGTTCAAGGCAAATCTGAATTGTGCTGGATGTCGCAGCCACCGACAAATCATGTCCATCTTCTATATTTCACGAACGACATTGTATCCCTGATGGATTGCATCAAAAGCTTTGGCTATGCGCCGGGCATCGCCAAGCACTTTGTAGCTAATGCCCTTCCTTTTGCAGATTTCCTCCAGCGGATTGTATGATCTGGAGCCCAGGGCAAGCACCACAGTGTCGGCGGCGATTTCGCTCACGCCGTTTTCCGTTTCGACAACGACGCCGGCCGGCGTAATTTCCTTTGCCCTGGTGCTTGTCGTGATCCGAACGCGATGGCGGTGCAGGTCCTGCATCATTCCCCATCTCGTTGACTTTCCGATATCCGGGCCGACATGTTCCAGCATCTCGATAATGACAATTTTTTTAGTTCCGATTGTTGAGAGCCTGTAGAGATCCTCGACGGGCTCCGCCCGATTGACAAACAGGAATTTAACCGCATCGGCCGGCAATGTGCCTTTCTGAGCCAGAAAAAGAGCCGTTTCCACACCGACTGCGCCGCCGCCTATTATGGCGACGCGCTTTCCGACGCGAACCCGGCCTGAGAGTACATCCCAGGCGCTGACGACATTCGGCAGCCCGGCGCCAGGAATGGGGGGCACAATTTCCACGGCGCCGGTCGCCAGTAATACGATGTCCGGATTTTCCCGGTCGATAACATCTTCATCTACCTCTGCGCCGATTACCACCTTTTTTATGCCGCTGGGTTCCAATTGAGCCTGCAGATCCGACGCCAATACAGAAAACTCTTCGCGACCAGGAGGGCTTCCGGCGATCAGCAGTTGTCCGCCGAGCCGTTCGCTTTTTTCATAGATCACCACCTCATGACCATGCTGCGCCGCAGTGGCCGCAGCGGACATTCCTGCCGGGCCACCCCCGCAGACCAGGATTTTCTTCGGGCTGTCCGTTTTGCCGGAAACGGCCGTAAGCTCATGCCCTGCCAGAGGATTGCACAGGCATTCCACGGGTTGCACCACGAAGAGGTGATCGAAACATCCCTGGGCGCAGGCGATGCAGTGGATGATTTCACTGTCTCTGCCTTCGGCTGCTTTTTTCGGAAGGTCCGGATCGGCAATCAGCGGCCGGCCCATGGCCACCATATCACAGAGGTCGTCCTCGATCATCTGGCGGGCCGTTTGCGGATCGTTAATGCGGTGCCCGGCAATGACCGGAACGTCGACGCATTCCTTGATTCCTCTGGCCAGATAAGCATAGGCCGCGCGCGGCACTTCCGTGACGAGCTGCGGTATCCTTGCTTCGTGCCAACCTACATTCACGGAGATAGCATCCGCGCCTTTTTTAACGATCAGCGCGGCATATTCCTGAAGACGGATTCTACCAATCCCGTTGGCCATAAGATCATTTCCATTAATCCGCCACATCACCGGATAGTCTCTTCCCACCGCATTGCGAACGGCTGTCGCAATCTCCAAACCGAAACGCATGCGGTTTTCCCACGACCCGCCGTATTCGTCATACCGCTGATTCGTTAATTCGGACAAGAACTGGCTGATGAGATAGCCCGTTCCGGACAGAATCTCGACAAAATCAAAACCGGCCTTTTTCGCCCGGACGGCTGCATCGGCGAAGTCCTGAATCGTCTGTTTGATTTCTTCCAATTCCAATGCCCGGGGCGTTTCATGTGTAAACCTTGAGAAGACGGCGGATGGCGCGACGGCTTGTTTTCCTTCCATCATGATGGAATGGGCATAGCGACCCGCGTGGTTCAATTGCAGGCCCGCTTTTCCGTCGCCCAGTTGCATGGCTTTGCGCAAATGCGACAACCCCTCGATAAAGTCATCGGCATATGCGCCGATAACGCCTCCGCCGGAAGATTCATTGACACCGGCATAGCCGGCGATCAAGGCGCCCGCGCCTCCCCGCGCCCGTGCCGCATAAAAGGCTATGATCCGATCGTTGATATACGGCGTCGGGATCATGTTGAGGTGCATGGCCGGCATCATAATGCGGTTGGGCACAATCATCTTATTGATGGTGACGGGTGAAAAAAGAATATCGTTTTCCGCCGGTTTTCTTTTGGCTGAATTCGCTTCTAAAGATTTGTTCAAAAACTCCATATAACCTCCGTAAAAGTTGAAAAGACTTACAGCAGAATTTCGATATTGCTGATCGGATACGTGGTACAGTGAAAAAAGCAGGGCAACCTCGCGTAATCGAAGGTTGCCCTGTTCAGAACAGTATTTTACTTCCTGACTGCCTGGGCCAGTGCTTCCCATGCCTTCAGGGTCATCGGATGGGTAAACCCGGCTCCCGCTATGGGATGCGAGGAGAGCTTGACCACCACCATTTCCGCGGCTGGGTTGATGTGAATCATATTGCCATGGACTCCTGATGCCTCATAGGCCCCATCGGCATTATGCAGAATCCACCACTGATTGTGGTAGCTGTACCCGGCGCGAAATTTCATTCCCGAAGTCTTGAATTTCTCCCGGTCGCCGCCTTTTCGGATGCCATCGATGACCTCCTTATCGAAGATACGCTGGCCGTTCCACTCTCCGTCCCGGCGCATCATTTCCGCAAATCGGGCCAGATCCCTTGCCGTGGCACAGAGTCCGGACCCCTGCAGAGGCGTCCCCACGGCGTCGACCATGATATAGGCATCCTCCTCCATTCCCAGTCTCTGCCAGATTCTCTCTGACATGATGTCCGCAAAGTGCTGCCCGGTAATGCGGGACAGAATCCACCCCAGCACATCGGAGTGCACCGTGCGGTATACGAATCCGGCGCCATGTTCACCCTCTTTTTTGAGCGATTTCAAAAATTCGCAGATTGTCAGGGGACCTTTGTAGGTCGGAGGCGGCAACATCAGGCCCATGGCATAGTTATAGGCGAATATTTCAGTGGACGGGTCGGTGTAGACTTCCCGAAAACGGACGGCACCTGTCATATCAAGGACGTCGCGGACCTTCATGTCGCCCCATGCGCTTTCGGCCAGTTCCGGCACATACTTCGTAACCAGGGCGTCCGGATCGAGTTTGCCGTCCCGGACCATCTGTGCCGCGAGCAATCCCGTAAACGACTTGGTCACAGAAAACAAGATGTGCGGCGTCTCCTCTGCGCCCTGGTTATAGTAGCGCTCATAGACGAGCTTACCCTTGTGCAACACGACGAGGGCATCTGTATACGTTTTTTTCTGCCACTCGGAGATAGTGATCTTTTGCCCTTTTTCATCCTCGAAAACAAAATTATCCAGGTTGCGTTCCGCTTTTGGAAGTTCGGAAATTTGTCCACTGCCACGACGGATATTCTTTGTCGTGCCGAGCTCTCGAATGTGCTGAAGCGACCAGCGCAGTTGCGGGTATTTAGAACTGTTTTTGGAGCTGACAACCTTGTCGGCCGGCGGGGGGAATCCGGTCATGAACCCGAGCTTGTCAATGGCGACTGCGTCCGGGGGCGGCAATTGCTGCGCTATGCCCGACGAGTTTAAAAAAAAGCATCCGATGACCAGCGTCACAATAAAACACCACACGTTTATCCTTTTCATAATTCCTCCTTTGCTTGGCGTTTTGGAAAATATCGGGACGACTACTTATTGTCACTTCTTCCCGCCTCTTTGTTCCAGCCTGTATCCGGTTGCAATGATTTGTTCATAAACTCCATATACCCTCCTTGGAAAGACTTACAGCAGAATTTCAACGTCACCGATCGGATAGGTGACGCAGGGATGAATATAACCGAACTTCGTATCCGATTTTCGCAAAAGCTCGGATGCCGGGTGAAATACCTTGCCGGAAAGAAGCTTAGTGCGGCAGGCGCTGCATTCGCCGCCCCGGCATAAAGACGGCACAACAACACCTGCTCTTTCCAGAGCGATTAGGACGGTTTCACCGGCATTTGCGGTAAGCGTGCGACCATCAGGCAACGTTACCGTAAATTGGTCTTTGCCGCCGATGCCGTGGGGCCAGCCCGGCAGTTTGGTGGGATCATCGGGCGCTGTTTGAACCTCGCGACGGATTTGCCGATCCGAAACCCCCAACTTTTGAAGTTCGGGCAGGACAAAATCATACATGACGGTGGGCCCGCAGAGAAAGAACGTGCAATGCGCGACATCTCCCGCGACATCCCTGATAATGTCTGCCGTAACGAATCCCTGACGTTCGCGGCAGTCTGCCCCCGGCTCCGAAATGACCGGATGTATTTTGACAAAGCCTGCTTTCTCCAGCTTGCGCAGCCTTGTCTTAAAAATAATGTCCTCTTCCCTGGCGCAGCCATAGATGAGATCAATCTGATAGTCGCGGTTTGCTTTTTCAAAATCAGTCTGCAGCATACTCATGAATGGCGTAATGCCCGAGCCGCCGGCGATTAAAATAAGTCTTTTATCGTGGACGGGGCCGATCCGATAGAAATTGCCCGCCGGGCCGGAACCGGTCAGCAGATTGCCAACTTTCAGTTGGCCCAGTAGATAGTCCGAGACGAAACCGTTTTTAGCGGTGCGCACCGTGATTTCGTAATAGGCGCGCTGGGTGGCGGGTGAAGCAATACTGTAGGGCCGGCTGGTGCGAATGCCATCAATATCCACTTCAAGATTGATGTACTGGCCGGGAACAAACGGCGGAAGGTATCCGTCTGTCGATGTCAGGCGTATCGTTTTGGCACTGTCTGTCTCCTTGCGGATTTCCGTAACGCGGTATTCAATGTTCCCGGGATGCAGGACATCCAGTGCCCGTTTGATGCTGCCGCGGTTGCACCGGTGATCGAGATTATATCTCTGACTGACTTCAATTTCCTTTCGAATCGAATCCAGACCGGCTAGGCCTTCAAACGCTGTGGGGGCTTTGGGTTTCCGGCCCGTCGAATCTTTCAGGATCAATTTTGCCGCCGTATAGCCGGAGGTCAGCGTGGTGTTGAAACCGCCGAAGAGCAATGACGCTCCACAGAAATAGAGCCCGTTGATGGGGGAACGGGCCTGCATCTTGTTGGCGATCAGATCCTTGAAATACGCGTCCACACCGTAGATGCAGCCTCCGGGCGAGTTGATATACCGCATCAGCGTAAGTGGGGTGAATGCTTCCATTTCCTCAATGTGCCCCTTGATTTTCGGGTAAAATTGATACAGGAAGTCCAGCAGTTTGGAGGCATACTGCATCTTTGCCTCGTGATATTTTTCGGGCGGCAGATTGATCCACGAATCGGCTGTCTGGCTGGAGAGAATCGTGATGACACTGGTTCCTTTCGGGCTGCAGTCTGGATCATCAATATTGTAGCAGGACATGTACCCGCCGGGGATAACGCTGGTCTGATGCAAACCGACGTCATAGCGCATCCTCGGCATGTTGAGCGGCGCGGCCATAAAGCTGGTGGCGTTCTTAATGCCCGCTTCTTGTGCCGTGCAGTCCAGACCAATAAAAAGTCCGAACGACGACATGCTGAGGGTGGAGACGCGCAGTTCCGCGAATACGCTTTCTGGGACGTGTTGTTCCTCAATCATATCCACGTAAACATTGATCTTGTTGGCGTTGCAAAGGATGGTATCCGTTTTGAAGATTTCACCTGCGCCTGTCACCACGCCTCTGACCGAACCATCCTCCACCAGAATCTTTTCCACGGCTGTGTTGAATCTGATGGTGCCGCCCGATGCCAGAAATTCATCCGCAAGGGCGTTGGACATGGCTTGGGAGCCACCCTTCACATAACAAGTACCTTCGCCGCGCGCATACAGGGCGGCCAAAGCCAGAAACGGGACGCGATCCACTGGCATGCCCAGGTAGCCGAAGAGCGCCTTGTATACCCCTTTCACAATGGAGTTTTTAAAATACCTGTCCAGCACCTCCTTGCCGGTCAACGAACCGAACTCGAATATCGTGGGGACTTTTTCTTTTGTCAGCGGCTCATCTTCGGCGACGCTTTCATACAGGAGCGCCGTTTCTTCAGCTATTTTGTCGACCAGAGCCTGGTATTCCCGGATGGCATCGGCCTCATCCGGAGCCAGCTCCTGAAGCTTCTTTACAAAACCGTCATGGGAACCGGGCAGCACAATTTCACCCACTCCCGGAATCGCCAGGCGGAAGGCTTCTTCTTGCAAAACGAAATCGATTTTATTCCATACGTTCAGTTCTTCAAAGAGCCTGCGCAGTGAACCTTTTTCGCCGCGATAATTATTGCTGATGTCATAGAGCTGGTGCAGCGCAACTTCGAATTCAAAGCGTCCGCGCCGAAAGGTCGTGCCGCAGCCGCCGGGGATGTTGTGCCTTTCCAGCAGAAGCACTTTTTTGCCGGCTTTGCAAAGGGTCAGTGCACCCGTCAGACCTCCATTTCCCGCTCCGACAACGACGGCGTCAAAAACGGAATCGTATTTGGTGACCGCCCCTCCTTCTTTTGCATTTGATGACGACATGTGCCCTCCTTGAATGATTCATTTTTTAATGGGTCTGTGTTTCGTCTATGGTTTAATTGCCAAACCGCAATTCGGCGTAACTTCATATTTACTACATTCCCGGTTTAATTATCAGCTATTTTATAGCGATTATCATGCCATAATAAATATCCTGTTATTCCGGTACGTATCGTATTCCTCTTTCCATAAATTGTCCTATGGTGCAATGACTATTGTCCCATAGCACAACATTAATTGTCTTATAGAGCAATTCATGATAAAATAAAACATTGTTCCTCACAAAAGGAACGACTGCATCTTATGTGCGGGAGGCTATGATGATCGATGAAAATGATTTCTTCAGACAAGTGACAACAAGAGTATGCGGCTCGTTGGATATCAAGACAGCCCTGGCTAAAGCTTTTCAATATCTCAAGGAATTCATTCCGCTGGATGCCATGGGACTCCATCTCTATGAGCCGGAACTGAACGTCATGCGTACGATCGCCCGCGTGAGTGCGTCAGGAAGCTTTGTTGTCGATCAAGTTACGCCTCTGCGGGGGAAGTTGGAAGAGTTGCAAGAACCGGTAAAGATCATTAATCATCCGGAGCGCGATCTTCTCATCAAAACCATGATTCGCCACGGAAAGCCGTCTGCATCTTCCGTGATGCTTCTTTATCTGATGATGGCCGAGGACAGGGGCGGTGCCTTGTCGATGCGGGCTGACGGCAAAAACAAATACCGTGAGGATCATGCGCAATTACTGTCGCTGGTTGCCGAACCCTTTACCATCGCTCTGGATAATGCTTTGAAACATCGCGAGCTGTCCAACCTCAAAGACAGGCTTGCGGATGACAACCGCTACTTGCAGAAGGAGCTGCGGGATATCTACGGTGATAAAATTATAGGCGAGAATTCGGGGCTGAAAGATATTATGGCTATGGTCCGACAGGTGGCGCCGCTGGACAGTCCCGTACTACTCTTGGGAGAGACTGGTACGGGCAAGGACGTGATCGCCAATGCCATCCATTATTCTTCCAAACGCAGGGGCGGCTCTTTCATCAAGGTGAATTGCGGCGCCATTCCCGATACGCTCTTGGACAGCGAGCTTTTCGGACATGAAAAAGGCGCCTTCACCGGGGCAGATGTTCAGAAGAGGGGACGCTTTGAACGCGCACACGGAGGGACGATTTTTCTCGATGAGGTGGGAGAGCTCCTCCCTCAGGCTCAAGTCCGGATGCTTCGTGTGCTGCAGGAAAAAGAGATTGAAAGAGTAGGCGGCGCAAAAGTGATACCGGTGGACATCCGATTGATTACGGCTACCAACAGAAACCTGGAGGAAATGGCGCGTTCAAACCAGTTTCGTCGAGATCTGTGGTTTCGTCTGAACGTCTTTCCGATTTTCATTCCTCCGTTGAGGGAGAGGAAGCATGATATCCCCGAGTTTGTAGACTATTTCATGCTGAAGAAATCAAGAGACATGAAACTTTCCCGGCCTCCCAAGCTCGCTACCGGAACAATCAATCGGCTGCTCGATTATGAATGGCCCGGAAATGTGAGGGAACTGGAAAACGTCGTCGAGCGCGCCCTGATCATGAACCAGGGGGAGCAGCTGATTATTGACGATTCGCTCATACCGAAGAAATCGAGTTGCTACACCCGTCCATTGGTTGTCATCAATGAATCACTCAATTTAGATGCGGTCGTTTCCAACCACATCAGGAAGGCGCTGCAATCGACAGACGGGAGGGTTCACGGGCCGGACGGCGCCGCCCGTCTACTGGGCATCAACCCCAGCACACTGAGAAAACGGATGTCGAAACTCGGGATCGATTACGGAAGGCGCTTTAGAGCAAAAAGTGACCGGTAATGCTGAAGATCGGATCAC
>CAIVDK010000167.1 GCA_903904655.1 uncultured delta proteobacterium
CCATAATAGGATTGCCCGCGGTAGCCCCCAGAAGCACGGCTTCCCGGCAGCCGCCAAGAAAAACGGAAAGTTTTGCGCTGCTGAATGTTGTCCGCTCGTCAAGAGAAATATCCTGCCCGTCATTTTTACGGATGGGAAGACACAGGAAGGAACCTTGCAGTCTGATGATTGAGACTGCTTCTTCGATATGGTGATCTGTTTCTTGGCGGTGGGAGGAGGAAAGGGAGGTAATTTTTTTTTTAAAGCCGAGCCGCGAATAGATTTTCGCCGCGGGTGGTTCGATAATTATCTTTTCCAGAAAAATGACGGAATCAAGCATGTCGGCCGGTCCTGTCCAGGTTTCGTGTGGTTAATCCCGCTGTTGCGGGACGAGCGTCAATTCTCCGCAGCGAGCTCGTGCTATAATGTCGGTCATTTCATGCTTCGACAGCGAGCTCGCGAGGTGGCTGATTGGAGCAGGGTCTCAAGCTTCCGGACGACGGCATTTCCCATATCTTGGGTGCCGACGAGCCTGCTTCCCGCTGAATAAATATCCTGAGTGCGGAAGCCGTCTTTTAAAACATCCGCCACCGCTTTTTCAAGTAAAGCCGCCTCCGCAGGCCGATTCAGCGAATAACGCAGCATCATTCCGACCGATAGAATCGTCGCCAGCGGATTGGCGATGTTTTTTCCCGCGATATCCGGCGCGGAGCCGTGAATCGGTTCATATAATGCCTTATCCCTGCCCAGGCTTGCCGACGGCAGCATCCCGATGGAGCCGGTCAGCATCGCGGCTTCATCGCTTAAGATGTCGCCGAACAAATTGGTCGTCACAATCACGTCAAACTGCGATGGATTGCGGATGAGCTGCATGGCGCAGTTATCGACATACATGTGTTTGAGCGTCACGTCGGGATAATCGTGGCCCACTTCCGTCACGACCGTGCGCCAGAGTTCCGTGGTTTCCAGAACGTTGGCTTTGTCCACCGACAAAAGATTATTTCTCCGTCCGCGTGCCAGCTCAAAAGCGCGCACGGCGATGCGGCGGATTTCATCTTCCGTGTAGATCATCGTGTTGACGCCGGTGCGCTTGCCGTCTTTCCCGATGGTCACACCGCGCGGCCGGCCGAAATACACATCGCCGGTCAGCTCCCGCAAAATCATAATATCAATGCCCTGCACCACTTCTTTTTTGAGCGGTGATGCATCCAGAAGCTCGTCAAAGACAACCACCGGCCGTAAATTAGCATAAAGTCCCAGCTTTTCACGCAAGCCCAGAAGCGCCCGCTCGGGCCGGACGCTGTAATCCAGTCCCTCCCATTGGGGGCCGCCTACGGCGCCGAGCAATACCGCGTCACTTACGAGCGCAAGGTTCAAACTCTCGTCCGGCAGCGGAACACCGAAGAGGTCATAAGCGCTGCCGCCGATGTACCCTTCTGTTAGTCCGAGGTTAATATGATTCTTCTCGGAGATGACCTTTAAAACCTTTAAGGCCTCTTTCATGATTTCCGGGCCGACGCCGTCTCCGGCGAAAACAGCGATCTGAAATTCCTTACTCGTCATGTTTTCCTCATTTCTTGGCGATATGTTTCATCAGGCCGCCGTCGGCGATGAGCTGCTCCATAAAGGGTGGTATCGGGCTGATTGGAAATTTTTGATCCGCGTCGCCAACGGTGATGATGCCCCGGATGCTGTCCAGGGTAATTTCCCGGCCTTCGGCAATCGCGTCGAATAATTCGCGGGACTCAAAAATCGGCAGACCCATATTGAAGGCGTTACGGTAGAAAATACGAGCGAAACTTTTAGCGACAATGCACGAGATTCCCGCCGCCTTGATGGCAATGGGCGCATGCTCCCGCGAGGAACCGCAACCGAAGTTCTCGCCGCCGACAATGATGTCGCCTGGTTTCATTTTAGTGACAAAAGCAGGATCAGCGTCTTCCATGCAGTGTTTGGCTAACTCCCTGGGGTCGGATGTGTTCAGATAGCGCGCAGGAATGATCGCGTCGGTATCGATGTTGTCTCCAAATTTCCAGATTTTTCCTTTAAATATCATTTCCAGATAATCCTTTTATGGTTTTGTTTATAGTTCTTCAGGCGACGCAATTCTGCCCAGAACGGCGGATGCCGCAGCCACGGCGGGGCTGGCCAGATAGACTTCGCTTTTGGGATGTCCCATGCGTCCTACGAAATTGCGGTTAGTGGTGGCCACCGACTTTTCGCCCTCGGCCAAAATGCCCAGGTGCCCTCCCAGGCAAGCGCCGCATGACGGCGGCGAGATAACCGCTTCGGCGTCCATAAAGATTTCGAGCAGTCCTTCCTGCATGGCCTGCTTGTAGATGAACGGTGTGGCCGGAACCACGATCAGTCGGACGCCAGGCGCGGCTTTGCGGTTTTTCAAAATCTGGGCGGCGATGCGCAAGTCTTCAATCCGGCCGTTGGTGCAGCTCCCGATCAGCGACTGGTCAATTTTTACGTTGCCCGCCTGGCTCACCCCTTTGACATTGGACGGCAGATGCGGAAAGGCCACCTGCGGCTCAAGCTTGCTTGCGTCGATTTCGATGACGTCGGCATAAACCGCGTCTGTATCGGAAGCGTAAAATTTATATGGCCGTTTCGCCCTGGGCTTCACATATTCTTTTGTAATCGCGTCCGGGGCGAAGATGCCGTTTTTCGCACCGGCCTCGATGGCCATATTTGCCATGGAGAGCCGGTCGGCCATTGGCAGACTACTGATCGTTTCGCCCGTGAATTCGATGGCTTGGTATAGCGCGCCGTCGACGCCGATGCGTCCGATAATATTCAGAATCAAGTCCTTGCCCGAAACCCATTTGGACAGCTTGCCGTAAATGACGAATTTTATGGAAGGCGGCACTTTGAACCAAAGTTCACCCGTGAGCATGGCCGCGGCCAGATCCGTGCTGCCCACGCCTGTGGCAAAAGCGCCCAGAGCGCCATAGGTGCAGGTATGGCTGTCCGCGCCGATGACCAGATCGCCTGGGAGCACGATGCCTTTCTCCGGCAGGAGCGCGTGCTCCACGCCCACCTGTCCGCCTTCAAAGAAATGCGTGACGCCGTGTTCCATGGCAAATTCGCGCACCATCTTGCACTGTTGGGCGGAATTGATGTCTTTATTCGGTGTGAAATGGTCCAGAACCAGCGCTACCTTATCCTTATCAAAAACCTTTTTCCCGCCGGCTGCCCGGAATTCGCTAATGGCGATGGGAGCAGTGATATCGTTGCCTAAAGCAATATCCACATGAGCGTTAATCAACTGACCGGGGGCGATTCCCTTAAGGTCCGTGTGCGCCATTAAAATTTTTTCCGTTATCGTATTTCCCACGTCATAGACTCCTTGACTGACGAAAGTGATTCTTTTGAAAAATTAAAAATGAGACGCTGTAATTACCCTATTTTTCAGCTTAATTCAACTTTAACCTTTTTGACGCTGTCTTTCAAGAATTCCAGCCGGTTAAGCGCATTAATGTAAGCCTTGGCCGATGCGACAATGACATCGGGATGCGCACCTCGCCCGACAACCGAATGTTCGTTGTATTTAAGCTGTACGGCTACTTCGCCCTGGGCGTCCGCGCCTCCGGTGATTGCGTTGACCGCGTATTTCAAAAGCGGATAATTGGTTTTGGTAATATTACGGATAGCCGCAAACGTTGCATCTACCGGACCGTTTCCGAAACCTGCGTCGCGCATGACTTCTTTTCCCACCTGCATTTCCATGGTCGCTGTGGGAATGGCGACATTTCCGCTGACCACATTCAAATACACCAGATTATACTTGTCTTCTCCCCGGTAAATTTCTTCGTAAAGAATCGCTTCCAGGTCTTCGTCATAGATGTCTTTCTTAATATCGGCCAGGTCTTTTACCTTTGCCGCCACTCTATTAATCTGTTCCTCATTCAACGTATAACCCATTTTTTTTAAATGATGCGAAATGGCATGACGCCCGGAGTGCTTGCCCAGGACGATGTGGGAATCGCTGATGCCGACGGACTGCGGCGTCATGATCTCATAGGTAATTTTTTCCTTGATTAGCCCGTCCTGATGAATACCGGATTCGTGCGCGAATGCGTTGGCGCCGACGATGGCTTTATTCGGCTGAACAGGGATGCCGGTGATTTGCGTCAACAGGCGCGATGATTTGTAAATCTGTTCGGTTTTAATTTTGGTGTAAAGGCCATACATATCCTTGCGCGTCGCGAGCGCCATGACGATTTCTTCCATGGCTGTATTGCCGGCGCGCTCGCCGATGCCGTTGATCGTGCATTCCACCTGCCTCGCGCCGTTGCGAATCGCGGCAAGCGAATTGGCGACGGCCAGCCCCAGATCATTATGGCAGTGAACGGAGATAATCGTTTTGCCCATATTCTTCACGTGGGTGAACAGATACGCAATCAGATCGCCGAACTCCTCGGGGATGGTGTAGCCGACCGTATCGGGAATATTGACGGTGACAGCGCCGGCGTCAATGACCGCCGAAACCATTTCTACGAGATAATCCTTATCCGATCGAGTGGCGTCCATCGGCGAGAACTCAACATTGTCCGTATAAGAACACGCCAGCTTGACGGCGGCGATGGCTTCTTTGAGGACCTGTTCGCGGCTCTTTTTGAGCTGGTATTTTAGATGAATATCCGATGAAGAGATAAAAGTATGGATGCGGGGTTTGGCCGCGTGTTTGATGGCCTGCCAGGCGCGGTCAATATCCTGTTTGTTGGCGCGCGCGAGACCCGCCACCTGCGATTTCTTGATTTCGCGGGCAATTTGCCGTACCGCGTCAAAATCCCCTTCGGACGCGATGGGGAAGCCTGCCTCGATAATATCGACGCCGAGTTTTTCGAGCTGCCTGGCCAGAATCAGCTTTTCTTCCGTGTTCATGCTCGAACCGGGCGACTGTTCGCCGTCTCTCAATGTTGTGTCGAAAATATAGACGCGATTTTTATCCTTCTTCATAGAAGACTCCTTTCAAATATATAAAAATTTCAACTCAATATTGTTTATGAGACTCAAATATACTAATCAGTATTCCACATCACGGACCCCGTATACGCGGGGTTGTTCGGCTTACCAATTCTGCCGTACTGCGTTTGCATAATTGGAGCCTCACAAAAAAAGGCCGTGGGTTTTGCTGCCCACGGCCTTTCAGTTGTCAGTTGTTTTACTAGTTCAGTGACGACCTGAAAACGATGGGCAGACGGCCTTCAGTAATAGGCGCAACAGGGCGAGGCCCAGAAGCAGGGTCAGAAGCTCGCTTGCCATAATCGTCGTTGCCGTAAAACTGAACATTTATCCTACCCTTCAAAAAAATATAATAAATCGATTGTGACCATTAATGTAAAACTTAATGCTTGTCAAAATGTTTTTTTATCCCGGATAAAAAAGGGAGCTTGCGGCTCCCCTTCTCAAGGAGGGATGGAACTTTTGGTTATTGACACATACCCATTCCTAAACCGGGTCCAGGTCCATGGCCGGGGCCAAATTCACCCTGACCTCTCATACCGCCGCGCGGTCCGAAACCGGACCCTCTGCCCCAGCCGGAATTTGCCAGCTTTTCACTTTGCTCCGGCGTCAGAATCTTGCGGATTTCCAACCTCATGGTTGTTGCTTTATCCTGCATTTCATCACGTAATACTCGAATCTCTTTTTGAGCGACGGTAATCTTGTCCTTGTCAGGATTGGCCTGCAGCCAGAGTCGACGTAATTCTACGGATTTATCGAACATCTTTTCCCGCACGGGTTTCGTTGCCTTGAAATTGGCATCTCGCATTGCTTCAATTTTTGTTTTTTGTTCATCGGTTAAATTTAATTTCTCATAGCCCGCTTCACTGCGATATCCGCAATCTCTTCCCGCCCCAGATCCGCGTCCGGGACCCCAGGCAAACGCTTGTGACGTCAGAAGCAAGCCCACTGCAACGGCTGTTAATGTTAAAGTTAATTTTCTCATGGTATATCTCCTTTTGTATGGTTTTTGCTGATCAGTTACCTGTTACATTAGCAAAGCCCATGCCATTGGGAATAAGCTACCGTAATTGCTGGATAAGATAAACGAGAGGGTAAATATTATTTGCCTTTTATTACCATTGGATGGATAATAGGTATCCAAGTTGGGTATCCAGATGGGCCAAATGTATCCAGGAAAATATGGGAGCATGAAGCATGCAGAGGAAAAAGAAGAAAAAAATCTATTTTGATATTTCCGCCTGGGTTGTGGTCAGCGCGATGTCTGTTTTAGCTGTGATTCTGGGCATGATGATTTTCATGCAGTTTCAGCAAAGAAAGAATCAAGCGGTAACCATTTTTGTCGAAAAAGGCGCGACGCTGATTCAGTCGTTTGAAGCCGGGCTGCGCAACCGGTTAAACCGGGATGACGATGTGTTTTATCTCCAGAAGCTGCTCATGGAAACCGCCCAGCAGCCGGATATTGATTATATGATTGTGACGGATGGTGCGGGCCAAATTTTGGCGGACAGCGATCCTTCCATGCTGGCCAGACCCTACGGGCTGGATCTGGATATGAAAAAGATTGCCGAAAGTCAGGAAATCCATTGGAGGCAGACCGCCAATCCCGAAGGTGCCGGTACGTTTGAGGTTTACCGGGGATTTCCTCCGCGGGTCGGTGACAGTGAGAAGGGAGATCTCTATCCTTTGATCGTTTTTGTCGGTTTTAACATGGATAAAATCGAGAAGGCGGCGCGGGAAGATACGTTTCAGACGGTGTTGATCGCGCTGGTTCTTGTTCTGATCGGATCTCTCGCTATTGTGTCCCTTTTTCTAGTGCAGGCGTACCGCCTGGCGCGCGTATCCCTTTCACGAATGACCGTCTTTTCAGAAGCGCTGGTGAAACACATGCCCATCGCGCTTTTGTCGGTGGACAAAACAGGAAAAGTCGTCACGTGTAATGAACAGGCACAGGGGCTGATTACAGGTTCCTGCCGCGAGGTGGTCGGTCAGGACGCATCCTTGTTTTTACCTGTGGCTGTTTCACGCGTTTTGAGCAGGATCAATGAACAAACTCAAATGGTTGAAGAGGATGTTGTAATTTCATCGGCGAATGATGGAGATCAAATATGGGAAGTTGTCACAGCGGCCTTTGCCGATGATGATGTTCACGAAGGGAAGATTCTGCTGGCCCGGAATGTGACGGCGATCAGGTTTTTGGAAAAGGAAGTCGCCCGCAGTCGGCATCTCAACGCCATTGGATCGCTGGCAGCCGGCGTGGCGCATGAAATAAGAAATCCCTTGAGCTCCATCAAGGGGTTTGCCGTTTATTTCAAACAAAGGCTTTCCGGTAATCTTGAAGACGAGCAAACGGCGGATATTATGATTGCGGAAACCGAAAGAATCAATCGGGTCGTAAGTCAGCTCATTGAATTTGCCCGGCCGCTCACATTGAAAAAAGAACAAACGAACATGCCGGATCTGGTGCGGCACGCGATCAGGCTGGTGGCTGCCGAGGCGCATAAGAATGCCGTCGAGATTGACGTTCAGGTGGGCGAGGATTTACTGGAGACGGATATTGATCCGGACAAAATAAAGCAGGTGATGCTGAATATTTTTCTCAATGCCCTGTCAGCCATGCCCGACGGCGGCAGGTTAACCGTTGCGATCACGGCACAAAAATATTTTATGGACGTTGCGGTTTCCGATACCGGTTCAGGAATCAAAGAAGAAGACCTGCCCCGGATTTACGATCCGTATTTCACGTCCAAACCGGCAGGAACCGGTTTAGGTCTGGCGGTTGTGCAAAAAATTATGGATGCGCATGGCGGCGTGATTCAAATAGACGGCACAGAAGGATTCGGCACAAAAGTCACGCTGCGCTTTTTATTATCGGCAAAGGAGAAGATGGAAAAATGAAAAACGGACTGGGGATCTTAATTGTGGATGACGATCTTGCCCATCGCGTGATGCTGAAAAAGCTGTTGGGCGGCTGGGGCTATTCTGTGACCGAGGCGGACGACGGCGCTGTTGCCATTGAAGAAGTCCGCAGGCGGTCCTTTGATTTGATTCTGATGGATATCCGCATGATGAAAGTGTCGGGCATTGAGGCCCTGGAACAAATCAAAAAAATCAATCCGACCATCCCGGTGATTATCATGACGGCTTACGCATCAGTGGAAACAGCCGTCAGCGCCCTGAAAAAAGGCGCTTATGATTATCTGACCAAGCCGCTGGATTTTGATGAACTGCAAATCGTGATGAAACGTGCGACCGAGCACAGTTTGCTGAAAAAAGAAAATGACTATCTCAAAGAGAGGTTAGGCGAAAAATTCGATAGACAAAATATGATTGGTCAGGGCTCTGCCATGGTCCGGCTTCTGGAGATTGTGGAACAGGTGGCCCCAACGGAGGCCACGATTCTGATCACCGGAGATTCGGGTACCGGCAAGGAAATGATCGCCAACGCCATTCACGCCAACAGCAACCGCAAGCAGGCGCCGTTTGTGAAAATCAACTGCGCGGCGCTCACCGAGACGCTTCTGGAGTCGGAGTTGTTTGGCCATGAAAAAGGCGCGTTTACCGGTGCGGACCGCAAAAGGGAAGGGAAGTTTCTTCAGGCCGACGGCGGCAGTATTTTTCTCGATGAAGTAAGCGAGATGTCGCAGGCCATGCAGGTCAAGCTCCTGCGGGTTTTGCAGGAAAGAGAACTGACCCGTGTGGGCGGTTCGGAAGTGCTCAAGGTTGATGTCCGCGTGATTGCCGCATCCAACAAGGATTTAAAAAAGGAAATTCAAACCGCGCGCTTTCGCGAAGATTTGTTCTACCGGCTCAACGTGGTGGCGCTTACCGTGCCGCCGCTTCGGGAAAGAAAGGAAGACATCCCGCTTCTGGCGCAGCATTTCCTGCAGGGATTTGCCGTGAAGAATTCCAAGAACGTGATAAACTTTACGCCAAAGGCCATAGAGAAGCTGATGCAATATCCCTGGTCGGGCAATGTCCGGGAGTTGATGAATGCCATTGAGCGGGCCGTGGTGCTGTCGCGAAACACATATCTTGATGAAGGCGAACTAACTCTCCTGATGGCGGATGGCGGAGGGCTTAACGGCAAGGATTTAAGTGGTGCTGCAAATCAACCGGCAGGAGCTACAGGCAATCTGCCGCTGGAAGAAGTCGAAAAGAGAAGCATTCTGGAGGCGCTTCACGACTGCAGCGGCAACAAAAGCGAAGCGGCGCGGCGCCTGGGCATTACCCGCAAGACATTGCGCAAGAAGCTGGAGAAGTATGAACAGGCGCACTGATGATGTGACAGTCACCTCTTGGCATTGAGCCGATTTAAGCGATGCAACAGAGAGTCTCTTTCATCGTCTGAAAATGTGTTGTTTCCCGCCAATGCGTTTTCAATGAGTGCCTTGGCCTGAGGATAATCCCGGTCGTGGTGTTCCAGCCACTTGGCCAGTTCCGAAATGGCGTAAAACTCGACAGGCTCACAGGCGGCCATTTGCTGCCAAAGGTGCGCGGCTTCATTTGTTTTGCCGGTGCGCTTGTATAATTGCGCCAGTTTCTTTTTCGACTGGAGAGAAAAATCCGAACATGTCTTTTCCAGAAAGATGTCCAATATTTTTTGCACGCCCTGCTCGTTGGCGCGTTTCAACAAAAGACGGGCGGCGGCCAGGTAATCATCGGTATGCGTGTATTGTGCCATGGCCTGCGCGGTCAATATTTCGACCAGATGTGCGGTGAGCGTCGCCATGGAAATCACGTCCAAGCGGTTGTGTTCAAAGATGTCGGTAAGCAAACGGGGATCGCG
>CAIVDK010000168.1 GCA_903904655.1 uncultured delta proteobacterium
TAATTCAGAAAGGATTAATATATTCATGGAATATAAAAGTATTGTGGATGTTCAATCGAGACTGACAAAGGCCGGCTACATTCCCTCAAAGGAAATTGCCACGGTTGTTTTTCTGGCTGAGGCAACCCAGAAGCCCATTTTGGTCGAAGGGCCGGCTGGCGTCGGCAAGACGGAGCTGGCTAAGGCGATAGCCCGCAGCCTTGGTCGTGAACTGATCCGCCTGCAATGCTACGAAGGCCTGGACGAAGCCAAAGCCCTTTATGAATGGGAATACGCCAAACAATTGCTTTACACGCAAATGATGAAAGACAGGCTCAACGACATCATCTCTTCCGCCTCAACACTGACCGAGGCGGTGGATCAGATTGCCGCCCAGGAAGACGTTTTCTTTTCCGACCGTTTTATTCAGCCGCGACCACTTCTGCAAGCCATCAGTTCGGAGCAGCCGGTGGTGCTGCTGCTGGACGAAGTGGACAAATCCGATCCGGAATTCGAGGCCTTTCTTCTTGAACTGCTCAGTGATTTTCAGGTTTCGATCCCCGAACTGGGAACGCGCAAGGCCGTCAACATTCCCTTTGTTCTGCTCACATCCAATAACTATCGGGATATGAGTGACGCCCTCAAGCGCCGCTGCGTTCATCTGTATATTGATTATCCGGCGCGGGAAACAGAGATTGCCATTGTCCGCTTGAAAATTCCGGATATCGAGGAAAAACTTTGCACCATTCTGGTTGATGCCATCCGCAAAATCCGAACACTGGACCTGAAAAAAAGCCCCAGTATTTCGGAAACGCTGGATTGGGCGCAATCGCTCCTGGCGTTGCAGATCAATGAACTGACACCGGAAGTTGTCTCGGAGACACTCAACGTCATTTGCAAATACCAGATGGATCTGGAAAAAGTGCGGAAGAATATGGATCGGATTGTTTCCTGACAATCAATCACCTCGCGAGCTCGCTGTCGAGGCATGAAATGAACGTCATTATATCGCGAGCAAGCTCGCGGAGAATTAACGCTCGTCCCGCAACAGCGGGATTAAAGAAAACCAAAGAATCCCTAAAACATAACAATAGCGATCCGGTGATCTATGGTCCATCTCATCCAACAATTTGTTTCCTGCTGCCGCGCGGCAGGGCTTCGGGTCTCGACCTCAGAGGTTCTCGACAGCCTCAAGCAGTTGCAGTTGATCAACCCGGCTGATGAGGTGCAATTCCGGTCGCTGTTACGCGCCAATTTCGCTAAAAGCATACGGGAAGTATTGCACTTTGAACGTCTCTATCATCTCTTCTTTCATGAAATGCGTATGGACACGGGTGATATGAGGCAGGCTGCCGCTCATGCTGAGCACATAAAAAAAGCAGCGGCGATTCTCAAACAGAAACCTCACGAAAGCCCTGTTTACGATGCTGTGATAGACTTCCTCGCTGGAAATCCCCTTGCGCTCCTTCAGGAGATGCGCCGAATACAAACAGAATCAGATGACGAAACAACACCGGTTCGTTTTAATTTCGGCCCTCTGGCCAGCCGTTTTAATGTTCTCATCCAGATTACAAAAGCGGCGTCCGCCGCGGGCGCGCTGGTAGAGGAAAATGACTTAAAAATGGAATCAGCCGCCAGGCGCGATTTTGCTGTCTATTTTGAGGAGCGCCTTGCTGCAGCTCGTTCCATTCTGATGTTTGAACCGCGTCCCGGCGACACAAGCACTAAAAAAGTCAAAACCTATGAACAACGCCTGAAGGATCTGGGAGAAAAATCTTTTGCTTCCTTTACCCACCAGGAAATTGAGGAAATGCGTGACGCCATTGACAAACTCGTACGCAAACTGAAAAACACCGTCAGCCGCCGCTTTTCAGTTCGGGATCGGGGAAATCTCGATGTAAAAAAGACCTTGCGGGCATCAGCCAAATATAATGGCGTTCCCGTGGAAATCAAATATCGCCGGAAGGCAAAACGGAAAAGCCGAATTGTCACCATCTGTGATGTGTCCGGCTCCGTCTGGGCGGCGGCGCGCTTTATGCTGAATCTGCTTTATTCCCTTCAGGATTGTTTTGACAAGGTCAACAGTTTTGTTTTTATTGACAAGCTGACAGACGTCACGCAAGTTTTTGAAGAACATGATATTAATGAGGCGATCCAAATGGTGATGGAAGGATCAACCGTGAATTTTAATACGTCCACGGACTATGGTGAAACATTGCGAAATTTTAAAAGAGACTATATGGATCTTCTGACCAAAAAGACCACCCTGATTATTGTCGGCGACGGACGTTCCAACTATATGAATCCCGAGGATATGATTCTGGGTGAAATGCGGGATCGCTGCCGCCGGGTGATCTGGCTCAATCCCGAGCAGGAAAACCTCTGGGGCACGGGCGACAGCGAAATCAAAACTTACACGCATCACTGCCACGAAGTTCGTCCCTGCCGGAATGTCAACCAATTAATCACTTTTATTGAGGAGTTGGTATTGTAACCTAAAGGTCACCCGTAACCTAAAGGTCACTCGTAACCTAAAGGTCACCCGAGGTCTCGTGTAACCAAAAGATAGTGCTCCATGGAGTGAGATTTATTCAATGACTAAATCTGTGGCTGTGATAGCAACGCTTATTTCAATATGTTTTTTCATATCCATATCCTCCGCTGCTCAAAGGAATATCAAACCAGCAAAAAAGCAGGCACTCGCCCAGTATGTGATTGCTGAGGTCCTACAGCTCAACGACGAAATCGTAATAACGACGACTGCATACAAAGACCATCTGTTGATTGTACTTGAAAACCAACAACTGGAATTTGAGCGCCTTACCAGGGAAGTCGACATACAGCAGCAGTTACTCAGGCAAGACCTAATTTCGCGAAAAGAATTCGAAGAAAACAAACTGGCAGTGGCAATGGCAAATTACTCTATTAAGATAACGAAGCGACGAATCGCTGGAGCCGAAAAGCTGATTGTTGAGACGCAGGCTCAAACCAATAGTGCAATGATGCAGCAAGAAATCAAAGAGCCCGAGAATGGAACAGGCGTCACTCTCCTGATGCGCTATGACGGTAAAGCTCAATGGTCGCTGGCGGATTCTAAAAAAATCGAGAATTTCTTTTACTCTCGCTTTGGCTATTCACTGCCGGTGGCTGCTTGGGGTGCGACCGACCTCCACCGACGGATGCATCTGGATCACAGTAATGCGATGGACGTAGCACTCAATCCCGATAGCGCCGAGGGACAAGTGCTCATGAATTATCTGCGAGACGCCGGTATTCCTTACATGGCTTTTCGTGGGAGGATCGCAGGCAAATCCACTGGCGTCCACATTCATATAGGCAAACCATCGCTCAGATTAGCGTCTCCGTAAGGACTGTTGTGCAGATCGAGTTTCCATGCTGATCATACATCACGGGCAGGTGCACCACCTATTTATCGAAGAATGTCTTGACATGGATCAGCGGCAGAGCCAGATGGCGGCGGCATATTCATCGCGCCCCTCTGCACGGAGCAAGTTTAAATGTCGATCCATATAATTCCAGTAAATAAACATATTGGTTGTTGTCCTTAGCACGATAGAGGCCTATGGTGAGCGTATTGACAAAAGTTACCGGGATATTGCCCAGCAAGATGAGTGCGTGTGCTGTTTTTGTTCTTTCTGTTCCCCTCCTGTGTTTATTCCTGACCAGTTGTGGCGTCATTACAGTCCCATACAGGGTTTTGAAGGGGACGGTCCAAGGTACGTACTATGTGGTGAAAGGCGCCTACGAATTAACTGCGGGAACCACGAAGCTTGTATACCATGTCGGAAAATTTACCTTCAAGGTGGTAAAAGCCCCCATTAACTGGGCTCTCACGAATGACGACATCGAGACCATAGACGGGCTTTCCCCGAAAGAAGCAATTCGCCAAGGCAGGGTCAAGAACGCTCCGTATAAGGTGAAGGGGAAGATGTACTATCCCATGTCTATTGAGAAGTCGTATTCCTACCAGGAGACGGGTGTTGCGTCCTGGTATGGTTATGAGACCATGCGCGGAAAGGGCGGCCGTATGACTGCAAACGGCGAGGTCTTTGACCCAAAGGGATTGACAGCTGCCCACAAGCACCTGCCCCTTCCTATCCACGTCAAGGTTACAAATCTTGAAAATGATCGCTGGATTGTTGTTCGGGTAAACGACCGTGGACCATTTCCCAGTGACTTCAACGCCGCGTCTGGTGACAGGATTATCGATCTAAGTGAGGGCGCTGCCAAAAGATTGGATTTTTACGACAAAGGTCTGGCAAGAGTGAAAGTGGAGACTATTCAACTGGGAGAAGATGAGTGACAGATACGGCAGTATGCCTGAACTGCACGGTTATCCTCATTAACACATAGGTAAAGTGAAGCAAGTATAGCTTCCTCTAACAAAGCGTCCCCTAATTTTAACAGTTATGCTTTATTTCAGATAGAATTAATTGCCCGTTATTTACTATCCTTCGCACTGTCCAGTTTTGCCGGATCGTCTCTGCTTATTTAGTGCTTAAATAAAACCAATTCCCCAAAGGTCGGTTAGGTGCATTATGAAATCTAGAACCAGCAATCCGTATTGGTTCATAAAATCATCTTGACACATAACTTTCTCGTTTATATAATCTCTGCAATCCAAGAGAGTTCTCAGGTCTGGCTCATTTTATGGAGGAATATGAGTAAAGTAACTCGATTGCGCCGGATTAATACTGTCTTAATATTCTTTGCATTCCTGCCCATATTCATTTCTGGCTGTGAAAGCAGATATGAAGATTTGGATCTTAGCATCTATCAATACCGCGACACAAAAGATGTTGTCCGATTTGTTTATGATGCTTCGCTGATAATCAAAAAGAATGGTTTGAAGAGTTTGGAATATTTCCAAACCAATCGCATTCTATACAGCACACCTGACCGCTACCTTTACATCTACGACATGAACGGGGTAAATATCTATCACGCGGGTATGCCTCATCTTGAGGGCAAAAACCTTTGGAATCTTACAGATAAAAGCGGGAAAAAACCCATTCAGATGGTGATTGCCGCGTTAGCTGATAAAAACAATCAACACGCCTGGGTGCATTATTCATGGTGGGAGCCGGGTAAATTCTATCCTGTCCCTAAATCCTCTTGTCATTTCAAAGTCACAACTTCCGAGGGTAAAGTATTATTCGTTGGTGGCGGTTTGAATTATCCCCACGAAGAAAAGGA
>CAIVDK010000169.1 GCA_903904655.1 uncultured delta proteobacterium
CGAACCGATGGTGTTCCAGTTGTCGTGCCAACGGCATAGCTGGGTAGCTAAGTTCGGAAGGGATAACCGCTGAAAGCATCTAAGCGGGAAGCCCACCTCAAGATAAGATATCCCTCTTGGTGGAGACATCAAGACTAAAGACCCCTTGTAGACTACGAGGTTGATAGGTCAGATGTGTAAGCACAGTAATGTGTTCAGCTAACTGATACTAATCGGTCGTGCGGCTTGACCATAATAATTATTTATATATATGGTCTCATTATTAAATCGTGCTCAATTTTCAACAAAGCGATATGCATTGTCATGCAATTTTATAAAGAGATAAATTTCGGTGGCTATCGCGAGGAGGTCACACCCGTTCCCATCTCGAACACGGAAGTTAAGCTCCTTCGCGCCGATGGTACTGCATGGGCGACTGTGTGGGAGAGTAGGTGCCGCCGGATTTAAAACAGAAAGCCCCTTTGATTTTTCAAAGGGGCTTTTTTATTGAGACACAACATAGCGATTCATGTAATTGAAGTCGCTACCACAAGTAAACTGGGAACAGGAATCATTATGATAAAAAACAGTCATATTTTGCAAGAGCTTGAAGATTCGTATGTCCTCAGAGAAGGCCAGCTTTCTCACAATAAAAGTATTTAAAATTTTCCCCTTCGATGTCCCTTGACCTCAACACACAGACAAAAATTAATCCGCTCGGGCCAGATTCACCTGCTCGCGGTGTAAAGTGATCATGTGGTTTCGGAATAGTTTTTAACCCAGCAGAGGGTGTTAACCAAAGCCATCTGTTCTGGTGTGGTGCAGCGGATCGACATCAGGGCTGTATTGGCGATCAGGATAGAGAGACATCTGGCCCTGGAAATGGCGACGTTCAGTCTGTTTCTGCTGTACAAAAATTCAATTACTCGAGGTAAATAATCACCGTTGGATGTGGCCATAGAAATGATGACCACTTCGGCCTCCTGTCCCTGAAATTTGTCCACTGTGCCTACGCGGGCACCTTTTGGCAGAATACGCTTGAGAAGATTCACTTGCATGTTGTAGGGTGCTACTACTAAAATGTTGTCTTCTGCTATCCGATGCGACTTCCCTTTTTTATCGGTAAATCTTTGTTTCAAGAGACTCCGATAGAGTTCTAAGACTATCCCAGCCTCTTCTTCACTCCTTTGTGAGCAAGCATCATGATCGGCAGCGACAAAAAGGATACCCGCCGGTTTGAGAAAAGGATGTGTATTCTTGTCAAGGATAAGTTGCTGCACGCTGTTCGCCATTTCCGGCAGCAGACGACTGTCATACACCGCATCGGAAATAAATCGGCACACATCTGGATGCATTCGCCAAGTTGTTTTGAGGAAGATACCGCGTTCCGGAGGAATGGTCGCCATGCCGTTCAGAAGGTATTCCAAAGAGGATTCTCCCGATCGACCGGGGTGTATGCCTTGGATCGGTTGCGCAAGCTGCATCTGATCGCCGATAAGAACGATATTCTTAGTGCTGGTTGCCATAGCGACGAGATTCGCAACAGCAACTTGTCCGGCCTCATCTACAAATAGGTAATCAAAAGCCTTATCCATTGGTTCTGTAGAAAACAGCCAAGCTGTCCCGGCAACAAGCTGCCAGCATTCATCACACATCTCCTTATTGCTGAATACATCCTCAATTATCTTGCCATTGAACAAACTGTCTTCCCTGTCAGACACAGACTTCTTCGCCCCGCAGAAAGTGACGCCCTTTTCTTCGGCAATCCTTTCAACACTTGCCAGCAGATTGTTGATGGCCTTATGGCTGTTTGATGATATGCCGATGCGGAGCCCACGGCTCAGAAGCTCTACGATGACATGTGCGCCCGTCCATGTCTTCCCGGAACCGGGAGGTCCCTGGATGAAAAGGCAGCTTTGATCGAGGTTTGCCACGGCCTCTGTAATTTGGGAAAGGGGATCACCGATATCCATGATAACGGAGGTTCCCGGAGAATGGTCCTTGATTCGAGGAAGTTCCTGCTTCAACAGGGCCTCAATGGCCATATAACCATGCTGCTCCGCGATGACATCGTCGGCAAAGCGGTATAATGCTTCTCGAAGAGTTTTCGTTGGTATCGGCCCACCCGGGCCAATGCTCAATTTGTCAGGTAACGGGCTGTTGCGGGGAAAGGAAAGAAGTTTTACACAACGCTTATCCTCATCAATTTCTAAATTCTTGATTTTCTCCAGCGTATCAATGCGGATACAACTATCTCCTGTTTTGAGTTTCGTTTCCTGTTCAGGATAACGATACGCATACTCTAAAGCACCCCTGTCTGATTTTTTGGAATCGTCGGGAATTCTTGTCATGCCGCCAATCGATTCCACATCTTCCATGAGTTCTTCATCGGTCATCTCCTGCCGGGAGAAATATGCCCACCAGGCGGGCTTGTCGGCACGTCGGTGAAAATCGAGAAGCTGCCAGGTCAGCTCCTGAAAGTGTTCCTGTGAAGACCAGACACTCCGGTCCACAGGAAGGGAATCGACCAGCAATTCTCTGTAATGGGCCAGTCGTTGTTCAATTTCATTCAACTCGCCCATCTCAACAATGGTTGCATGAGATTCACTATTTGCCCAAGGTATCCCATCCGGCCTCAATGTCAGCAGCCATTGCCGAAGTTCGTGAGTCGATTTAAGATCATCACGATTGTAGTCTTCTATTGCGTTGAGAAGTTCAGGATTACCCGTCTCCTTCCACCGTTCGTAATAGACAATACTTGCCCCGGCGTCTTTGATCTGCCCAACCCGTTTTTCGAGATAGAAATGCTCCACATTCTTGATCGAATAACGGGGTTCTGAAATTATCATACTTTCCCGGACAACCTTGAAAAGATCAATGAGCTTGCCAAAGCGCAGCAGATTATCCACCTCCGCTTCCCGCGTCCCATGAAAGGACATAAGCCGTTTCAGGGCTGTCTCTTCGTAATGGGCATAGTGGTAGATGTGGGCATGGGGATGTTTTTGAAGATGACCGGCGACAAAATCCATGAACTGCTCAAAGGCCTGTCGTTCTTCATCCCGGTTATGTGCCCAATAGCTCTGGAAAGAAGGTTTTTCCCCGTTGAATATCAGAGCACCGAACAAGTATTCCAAACCATCTTCCGCAAGCGGGTTTCCTTCCATATCGAAGAAAATATCCCCGGCATCAGATTTCGGCAGTCTAAAGAATCCCCTTTTTTCTTCCAAATCCAGGGGCAGGAGATCGAAGCAGTCTGTTCCTGTTTCCCGTTTGCGAAGTTGCAGTGCCGCCTGATGGCGTAGTTTTCCCAGCGTTTCTGGAATCATTTTAGGGATATATTCATGCTCTGGAAGTTTGGCCAGTGATTCCAGTGTTGTTACGCCATGAGCATTCAACTTCCTTATCTGAAGACGAGTGATATTGGCAACCAGACTCAGATGATCGTCCTTGAGACGGCGATCCTCACACAGATTTCGCCACCGGCAATAATCACAGTGTTCACAGCGGTCCGGGTAGGTTTTATTTGCTGGTGAATGGACCCGGTTGACAAATCGCTGTTTAAGAAATCCATAGTACCGGGAATAGTTGGCATGGCGATAACTTACCTCCCGGCGATCACCAAGGACGATGTGCATCATGAGGGGATTCTGCCCCTGGATATGGGCAACCAGTTCGGAATAGAAACAAAGTTGAATGAGATATGAAGCCTTGGCAGAACGGGCCAGTTTGGTGTCGATGACTTCATAGCTGAAGTTGCCCAGGCTGGATGGCATGGCTACCCGTCTTAAGAAATCCGCATGGCCTATAAAGAAACCATTTCGCAAAGCGGCCTGATAGATGATATCTGCCCCGGAACGCATGGCGTCCTGAGTCGCCAACACCGCCATATCCAGATCATTCCTGTGTCCGGAAATATCCACGAGACATGACACACTGTTTCGAAGGTGATCAACATACGCCCCTTCATGGGCAACCCCCTTCTGCTGATACAGAATGGCCTCCTCGTCATCCTCAGTTTGAGGAAGAGGGGTTTCCAGGTTGATTAGATCCAACGCCGTCAGATGCTCGCATTCAAGAAAATTGACGACATCGGAAGCGGCGAAATAGATCGTGCCTTTAATTTTCTGCATGGGTTTTCAGGATTCCTTAGTGAATTCTCGGATGATCCGTTCGATATCCTCAAGATGCCGGCGCGCAGGGTGAGCCGAATTGTCGGGCTTCAGCGGCAGGGCGCCTACACCTTGATAACGTCCCGCTGCATTGTGTGCGGGATAAACCTTCGCCGCCTCTCCCGGATAGAGAATATAGGCACCGGAGACATTACGTATCGCCTCCCGGTAGGTATGCATCTTGTCGATATCTTCATCCTTCCAGGTACCGATAGTTCCTTCCTCACCCTCGCCATAGAAACCGCCCCGCTGGCCTTTGAATTTGGCATCGAATATGAGTATGTTGTTGCCTCTCGAAATGATGATATCTGGTCGCAGGTTATGGGAGTAGCTTTCATTCGGGACGGTATTACCCGGATTTTCGAAAGGCATGAACCCGGGAGATCCGGGAAAGGTTCTATTGAACCACAGGGAAATTCCGCCTTCATATTCGATGCAGATGCCCTGAATTATCTTTTGTTCAAGAGGATCGGTGGATACAACCGTCCTGCAGGACCGGATTTTGTTTATTTTATCCAGAACATCCTTAACAACGAAAAAGGACCAGTATTCAAAAAGCGTCGGAGTATCTTTGGTTTCCAGAAGATTTTGAAAATCATCGTTATTGAAATGGCAATGGGTGGCAAGCTGAAGCAAAGAATAAAGACGGAACAACTGGCGGTAGCCGTCGCGACGCTGCAAGACCTGCGACCCGGCCGGAATGAAGCGCATGGTTCCCACATCGGACCAGAAGGGATCGGATAAAAAAAGCATAAGTCCCCTGTCCATTTTTTTCAGAGATGCTTCAATATCGGGATTGAGATAGCCACCGCTTTTTCCCTTCAGGGCTTTCGCCAGCCCTTGCAGACGGCGCTGAACCAATTGCAGAAAATGCTTCAGGAAACGGTTTTCATTCGTGTCCACCGTGTGATGCTTACGTTCCTCCATGGCCTCGGAGGGAAACAAACACCGTCCGGTTCTGTTAAAGATGGCCCGTCCGCAGGCCGTTGACACCAGGGGATGATCGGGCTTTAGTATGGCGAAGCGATCGGGTGAACTGAACAGGTTGACCAACATTGCTGGTGGTATATGTGTCACCTGATCTATGGTGTTGTGTCGATATTCCCGGAATAGTCTGCGATGGGGATTGGCCAGGATCAGAGCGGAAATGCCCTCCAGATTCGGAGATCCGTCCAAAAGGTATTTTTTGAGAAAAAGATATTCCACGTAGGCGATATCCTTCCCCGGTTTTTCCTTGCTGTATTGCTGACCGAGCGAGGTTTCAAAGCTGAACACCAGATTGGCATATTTCCCGGCAATATAATTCAACATAGCCGCGTAAACCGTATCGGTGATTTTTTTGCTGACGACATTGATAGGGATGGGGCCAATGCGCGTCATGCCAACAGCGTTGCGAAAACCCACTTCAAAAAGCCGATCGGGGAATTCTCGCTGGTTGTAATAACTCCGGGATTGCGGAAAGAAGGTAGGTATGGTTTCGCCGTAAAACTTGATAAAATAGGTGACCCATTCCTGAAGAATGACGGGCATACCGTTATGTTCCATTGACGACAATGACGATTCGTCGGACGGAAACATGGGACCATCAGCTATGGCCATGCGGAGTTCAGATGAATAAAGGATAATCGCCATATCACTCGATAAAGCTCGTATAGCCTTGTATTTTCAAGTTTCGGATCATTCTGGCCAGTTTTTTTGCCGATCTGGGAAACGGGGCGTCTTCCGGTATCTCTTCAGACTCCGGGAGCGGAGATTCATAGTTATCTGTATCTACCCCACTACAAAAGGTGAAAAGTTTTCCCAGTGGTTCTTCTAGTTTTGCCTGTGTGCCGTGAAACTTGGGAAGAATCTTCTGGAGAATCTGGATATCCACTGTCTCTTCGAGTTTGAAATCCTGAACCATTTCGCTGGCAAGAAGGATAAAGCGGGCAATTTCATTGACGACACGATAGCCGAAATGGAGATGATGGGGATGGAGTATCTCTATGATTTTTGAAAGAAGTTCGCCTGTATTGCGGTTCATTTCCTGGGCTCTGGTGTAATCGGCCTTGTTGCAGAAAGGCATTTCCCCCGCCATCGGTAGCAGTTTTTCTCTGACATCCTGTTCCTTCAGGATATAGCCATCAGCGGAAGCAATCCCCTTTTCGTAGTTCGCCAAATCCACATCGTTGAATTCGATGACATTCGCCCTATCCAGTACCTTGGGACTGAACATATAGGTGGATTCGTCCACGTTAACGGTTCCGGTAAAATAAACATTCGGCGGGATCATGATCTGTTGTGGAATAACTCGACCATCGGGGGTTTCTGCCTTTATAGCGGAATGCAGATAAAGCGGTTCACCGGAAAGATTTCCAGTAGTTCGGCTCTCCATAATGCTCAGAAAATCGGAAAAGTACTGTTCCACTTTGGCCAGATTCATTTCATCGAGAATAATGAAATACGATTTGTCCTGATGCTCTGATGCCTCGAGCAGAATTTGCAGGACCGGTGTGGCATGATATTTTTCATCGAGAAGATTATAATATCCCAGAAGCCCCTTGTTATCCATCCAGTCCGGTCGTACCGGGACAAAGGCGATGCGCTTTGCTTTTTCCTCAGAAGAAAGCCCTTGGCACATGTATTCCGCGAAGATCTGGGCAATCTTCGTCTTTCCCGTGCCGGAAATCCCTGTCAGGATAACAAATGGTTTGGTCTTTAGTGACAGGAAGTAACGAGTGAGTATTTCATGGGAAAAGAAATAGCCTTGCGCCTCATAATAATCGTACATATGTTCCATTGTCCCCCACATTTTTATGGTTTCTTTTAATAGGTCATAAATAATCTTCACTATGTTTCACCCCTTCTTTGACCATTCTATCAGATTTCTCTTCGTAACTTCCCACCAGTCCGCACGAATTTTTCGACCTTGCCTAGCAAATTTTTTCTCTACTGCCTCTTTCAACAGGTTTTCAGGGATTTCCTCCCATGGTTTGGCAATCTCCCTGCAAATGGTCTGGATCTCAGCCTTGGTTGGTATTTCACCCTGTGCAAGGGAATCTGCAACAGATTGAGTATTGTGCCTTTCATTCGCGTTCTTGTTAATGCAACCTTCCAGCACATTTCTGATCTTTGGCTGCCTTTGTATAAATCTATCCTGAGGATCTGTTTTATAATGACCAAGTGCCCGTTTTTCAACTGAACGATGATTTTTGAACTTACCTTTATGGTTAAGTAGTAAATGTGATAATTTTCTAATTTGGCCCATAACAGTGCTACTCAAATTCGCAGACGACTTATCGCTTTGATTTGCAGCGTTTATCGCCCAGATAATGTCGCAAACTTCATTTTGTCCATCCACTTGATCCAGAATATCTTGTGTTATTTCAAACGTGGATGTTAATTTGACCCCGTGTTTATCCCACATTGCATGATAATTCTTGAAATTTTCATCATAAGACATTTCAATACTCCTTATAATAGATAATATTTATCCGTAATACGGAAATGTTCTTTTGTTTCCCAACATCCTAGCCTTTTGTCTGGCCCAATCAATATATTTTTCTATCCATCAGTCAAAAACATTTCATCAATCCTCATGGCCTGCCCATCGTGACGAAGCCAGTTCTTACCGTCTATTAAGTCAGAGGGTTTATTCATTTCTCGTATAGTCTTTTTTAAATCATCATGTTGTCCTCTACTCATATTTGACCTCAAGAAGTTTTCTTATAAGCACTGAATTACGGTTAACCGTTCGGTACTAAATACCTTGACCCGATTTAAATTTTTCTTCCATGACCACCCGCCAGTTATCTTTAAGCAAACGTCCTTCTTTTATTACGTTTTTTTCGATCTGATCTAATACATCATCCATAGAAACTTCTTGTCCAAGACGAGCTATCATTCTATACGCAACTTCAATATCTTTCCTGGTTGGAATTTCGCCTGCAGGAGGGGTGCTTGCTGGTTCTTGCCATACAGAGGGTTTCGTTTTACTCATATTAGCAGATGGCTTTTCACTATCCACAACATCAAAGCCAAGTTTAATAAAGTATTTATTGATACTATCACCACCACCTTTTACAGAATTGCGTTCATATAAAGAGTTATTCATTACGGCAATGACGCATCTAAGAAGATCTTTGGGCGGATATGACTGCCCATTATGTAACAGGGTATATTTTTTCCACCTGGTCTCTTCGAAATCCTTTCTGAATTTTTGATCAAAAAGTTCCATGGCCTTTTCTACAGTTTTATTACTTATGTTTTGTAGTATTGTCCTGTCCTGTTCGCTTACAACGGCCATATGATGGCCCCCCTTTAGAAATGAATTTATCTAAAAATGCCCTCTCTTCTTAGTTTACTCATGTTTTTCTGTCACTACGGCTATCACTCCTTACATCCTGCCATTTTCTAGGGCACCCAGCAATAAAAGGGAGATCGTATGCCAATCATATAACATTTTTTCGTTATTATTTTTTTGACCAAAACTCTCTAATGTTGCGATCTGTTATCATTCGCCAATTGTCTATCAAAGTCAATTTAGACTTCTGCATGTCATCTGCGATCTTATCCAAAATAGTATCTATATGAACTTCCTCTTCCTGCCTTGCCAATGAACGATATGCAGACTCAAAATCCTTTCTATTGGGAAGATATGACACACGATGTGATTCCTTATCATTCTTCTTCGACAAAGTGGAATGCGTGGTTCCTTTTTGCATATCTTCCAATGACAGTCCCAAATTGATGTCTTTACGATCATTCCAATTGCTCCGTAGAACAGTCAAGCCGATATCGTTGGCTGTGTCTATGGCAAGTTTCCATTTTCGTTTAGCTTGCTCGCGTAACTTTGGATCGCTGTCAAGTTCATATCGAAAATTCTCCCAGACGTTTGCACCCGAAAAAAGATCTTTCGCCTCTTTATGACTTGCGCCTGCTGCGTACACAGCCGATTTCAACTTGGCTCCAGAACACTTTCCGGAATCTTGCATTTTTTGCAATTCAGCAATATTTACCCTATTCATTTTTACATAACTCACTTTCTTATTTTATTAATCATCTGTCATGAGTTTTTCTTTGTTTCCAGTTCTTTCCGTAAGAGAATCTACGAAGTCAATGCACTCCATCTTGCTTCCTTTGAACATCCGGACGGCACCATGGAAAAATCCAAAAGCGTCAACGCAATATTCAGATTTTTCATCGCTGTTTTCTCTGACAATATTATATTCTCTGATTTCCTTGATTTTTACTTTTTTATTATGATCGATATTCCAAATAAATATGAGTTTACTCATGCGCGACTCCAATTTGCTTCTGCCGATTAACTGCTTTCTGGAAAACTTAAACTCAATGTTTCGTCTGGTGTTTGGCAAGTGGTTTTTATCTATAAAATTTCACTAACGATTTGTCAATAATTCTTCCTTTTTAAGTTGACCATAATCGATAATCTCTGATAGTTCAATGTCACAACGACAACCGTAGGTCGCATTATTATTGTCAGAATAATATTATTTCTTTAAGGGAAGGGAAAAAATCCATGACCCGTAACCGCAATGCGCAGACAAAAATGATCCGTGTGGGGCAGATTCTCCGGATCTTCATGGAAAGAGAGAATGTCTCCAGCACCTGGCTCAGTAAAAACTTCCAGACCACTCCACGGACTATCCAGCGGGATCTCCTGCTGCTCAAAGAGTCTGGTTTTCCTATCTATGAAATTCAGAAAGGCAACTATCTGTTGAGTAAAGACCTGGTAAAGAACCTTGAGGTCTTTGACGACACGGAGCTGGCCCTGGTGGTAGCCTTGAAGAACATTGTTGGGCAGTTAGGGCAGCCTTTCCAGAATGCTGCCAATTCTGTCCTGAACAGTCTGTATGACTGTGTCACCAATATGCCGGTTTTCGTAAAGATTAATGATGCCGTCCACTTGGACAATGCCCTGCTGAACCGGATTGTGAAGGCCATCAGGGAGAAAAGACAAATCAGCTTCCAGTATGCTGCAAAGCAAGGTGCACATCCCGTAAACCTTGAGCCCTACCGTGTTGCTTACTTCAGCGGCTTCTGGTATCTCATCGGCAATGAGCCGGATTCCGGGAAACACAAGCGCTATGCCATGGACAAGATCGGTGATTTGAGATTGTTAAAGGCGAGCTTTAAATCTGTTCCTGAAAATCTCGATGCCATACTGCTATCAAGCGCCAATATTTGGTTTGAAGAGGAGAGTAATCTGGAAGTTGTCGTTCTCGTGGACAAAGCCGTCAGCGATTACTTTAGACGGCGGAAGATGTACCCGACTCAGGAGATCAGGAAAGTCAAGCCTGATGGATCACTTGTCGTCATCTTCCGAGTAGGCAACTACGAGTCTATCCGCGATATCCTCAAATCCTGGATTCCGCATATCGTGATTTTGGAGCCGGATGAATTCAGAAAAGCTTTATTAAAAGACGTGAAGACGTGGGTAAAGCAGCAGGAAAATGTAGTATATTGAAATCATCTACATGGTTTTCATAACCTTTTGCCAAAGATCGCCCGGCCGACGCGGATGATGGTTGTCCCTTCTTCGATGGCGACTTCAAAATCATCAGTCATGCCCATGGAAAGTTCGTCCATGCGGATGTTGGGAATAGCAGCGGCGCTGATTTCGTCGCGCAGCTTGCGCAGCGCTTGAAAATAAGGGCGGGAATTTTCTGGATTATCGGAATAGGGCGGCATGGTCATCAGTCCGTGCACGCTTATATTGGGTAAAAGGGAAACTTGCCGGACAAGTTCCAACGCAGCGTCGGGCTCCATGCCATTTTTGGATTCCTCTCCGCTGACATTGACTTCAATCAGAACGTTTAATCTACGGTTATTTTGCCCAGCTCTTTTGTCCAGTTCACGGGCCAGTTCCAAGCGGTCAACGGAATGAATCCAGTCAAACAAGTTGACGACGTATTTAACCTTGTTGGTTTGCAAGTGGCCGATCATATGCCATTCGGCAGCGTGACCGATGGCGGGAATCTTTTCCCGGGCTTCCTGAACGTAATTTTCACCCAGTAAGGTGATGCCCGCTTCCAGAGCCTCTCGGATTCGCTCCAGTACAACGGTTTTGCTCACCGCCATCAACCGAACACTTTGAGGATCGCGTCCCGAGCGCGCACAGGCGGCTTCAATTCTTTGCCGGATTAAACTGATGTTGGAGCTGATGTCTGTTTCCATGATGATTTACCTGAAATGAACCGCATCAATTTGTTTTAATTCTTCCAAAACTTCACAAAGCGGCAAACCGATGACATTGGTATAGGAGCCGCGGATCGCCTTGATGAAATAGGCGCCCTTACCTTGAACGGCGTAACCACCGGCCTTGTCGTAGGGCTCATCGCAGTTGACATACCAGTCCATTTCCTCGGGACTGATTTTTTTAAATCGCACGGCTGATCGGACAACTTTTGTTTTTGATATCCCGAAACCGGCTGAAACAATTGTAAAGCCGGTGAAGACGGTATGCTGGCGGTTGCTCAATCGCTCCAGCATTGCCCGCGCCTGGCTTTTGTTTTTGGGTTTGCCCAAAATCAGGCCGTCGATCACAACGATCGTATCCGCGCCCAGCACCAGGGCTTTCGGATGTTGATCGGCGATGACCGTCGCTTTATCACTCGAAAGCCTTCGAACGTGAGTTTGCGGGCTTTCGCCGTTAATATGTGTTTCGTCAACATGAGCCGGAATAATTTTCAACTTTAATCCCATGGAACGTAAAAGTTCTTTGCGGCGCGGCGAGGCAGAAGCTAAAATAAAGGGGGACGATAAGGCAATAGTCATAATTTTCTCTTTCTCTTTTTGTTGAGGTTTTTATTCCAGATAAAAGATACCCTGTCAATTGTAAATTGCCGTTGCAACTTGTGGCGACTTGGCGTAATTAAAAAAACGAATAGCGACGAGACAATGGTTCCAGGTGGAGAGATTATGAAAAAAATATCGAGCATCTTCCTGGTGTTTATTTTTCTGGTGTTTTTGGCCGGTGGCGTCCAGGCGGCGGAAAGCATTGTGCAATTGGCCGTGCCCGGGTGCTTTTCCTGAGGGGCAAGCAAGAGGATAGGTGCTATCCTGAACAAAATCGACGGTGTCAGAAAACATCAAACCAGACAGCCGAACATTCTGATTATCGCTTTTGATGATGAACGAACGAGCCTTGACGTCATCATGAAAGCGTTAAAAGAGGGGACTTTTCCCGTGAAGGGCAAGCCGGTATATCTGAAAGTCTTTCCGGTTGAAGATCAGAGAAGCTGAGTTTGCCCGAGGGCTTCCAGCGCGTCCACGATTTTCTTGACGTCCTGAGATTGTCCTCTCTTGCAGACCAGAAGTGCGTCTTTCGTTTCGACCACGATGACGTCTTTCATGCCCACCAACGCCACCAGTTTGCCCGGACTGTAAACCAGGGAGCCTTCCGTGTCTTCAAATAAGACCATGCCGCTTCCGGTTCGCGCGTTCTTCTTATTGTCTTTATCCGAGATATCCCAAAGCGCATCCCAACTCCCCACGTCGCTCCAGCCGAACTCGGCCGGAATGACGAAGACGTTTTTAGACTTTTCCATCACGCCGTAATCGATGGAGATGGATTTCTGCTGCAGATAAACCCTGGATACGGTTTTGGCTTCGGAATCCTTACCCAGTGAATTCTTAATCGTCATCAAACCTGAATGCAGATCCGGCAAATACTGTTCGATTTCCCGCAAAATGGTTGACGCCTTCCAGACAAACATGCCGCTGTTCCAGTAAAATCTACCGCTTTTAACGAATTTGCGGGCTAGAGCAAAATCCGGCTTTTCCCGGATTGACTTTACGCGCAGCACCGCATCGCCTCCAGCGATTCCGACCGCTTTGCCCCCTTCGAGATAGCCGAAACCGGTGTGCGGGCAGGTGGGTTGAATGCCGATGGTGACCAGCGCGTCTTCACTTTCGGCCGCCCGGGCCGCCGTGGCAATCACAGATCGATATTTATCAGGGTTGCCGATGGCGTGATCGGAAGGCAGCACGACCATGATATCATCTTTCATTTTCTTTTGAATATGCAGCGCTGCCAGGCCGATGCAGGCGGCTGTATTGCGGCCGACGGGTTCAATGATGATATTTTTCACGGGGATTTCCGGCAGTTGTTTTATCAGTTCGCGCGCGTGTTTTTTACCCGTGACGATCAGGATATTTTTGGGTTTGATCAGTTCTCTGATCCGGTCAACCGTCTCTTGAATAATAGTCCGGTTACTGACAATATCCAGCAGGTGTTTTGGTTTTTTCTCCCGACTCCTGGGCCAGAATCTTGTTCCTCTTCCGCCGGCCATGATAACTGCATGCATGTGTTTTCTCCTAAATCGTTGTTTTTCTTTTTTACGGCGGTTTATGACAAAATGCTATGCCGCAAGAAATTTTATTTATAGACAGAGAGTAGTTTCGCCAGTTGTCCGATCAGAACTGGAAGATCCTGTTTGACGGTGCTTTCAACAAGAGCATAGTCAATATCGAAATAGGCGTGAATAATTCTGTTACGCATGCCGATAATTTGTGCCCAGGGCAATTCTGGATTATTCTCCTTGTATTCTTTGGATAATTGAGATGCGGCTTCACCGACTATTTCGATTGATCGGACAATAGCCTGTGAGACAAGGCGATTATGCTCAAGAGTGTCATGTTTTAGTGTGTCAAGAAAGGAAACAGCTTCCTGTGCGGCGTCCAGCATGTGCTGCAGGCGCATTTTATCATTGAACTTCATATTTTACCTCGGCCAGCCGGAGAACCTCCTCGCGGAAATATCTGCTCAAGTCTCCGGGGGTGCGCAGGTCCACTTTTCTGCCCAGCTTGTCGGTTAATTCAATCTCCAGTCCGGCCAGAGTGATTAACCCGGGGACATGATCTTCTTCAAATTCCACAAGGAGATCTATGTCGCTGTCAGATCGCAACTCGCCCTTGAGCGCCGAACCGAATAGGGCCAGCCTTTTAATATGATTGCGACGGCAAAATGCCGCAATTTCTTTTTTTGAAATATGTTGTTCCATTTGAAATTTCATTTACAATCCTGATTGTTAAATGAATATTAA
>CAIVDK010000170.1 GCA_903904655.1 uncultured delta proteobacterium
ACCGTTTTATAATCCTTAACGAAGAAAAAAAGAATGGCCACGATTGCCCCGGGAATAGCCACCAGACCGAAGGCATGCCGCCAGCCCCAATGTGTGGCAATGAAACCGCCGAGGCCAATCCCGACAGCGATTCCGAGAGGAATAGAGATATTCCAGAGACCCATCATCCGGGAACGTTTTTCCGGAGGAAACAAACCGGAAAGCATGGCCGTACCGGCGGGGGCATATCCGGCCTCGCCAATTCCGATGGCGGAGCGGGCCACCAGCAACTGGGGAAAGGTTTTAGTGAAAGCGCAGGCTACCGTAGCGGCAGTCCAGAAAAGGGCCATAACGCCAATGGTTTTTTTCCGGCTCCAGCGATCAACGAGGATCGAAACGGGAAAGACAAAGATGACGATGGACCAGTAGACGACCGACATGAGCAAGCCGGACTGTGTGTCCGTAAGGCCCCACTCCTTTTGAATAAAAGGAGCAAGGGATGTCACGATCGTTCGATCCACATAATCGAAGAAATACAGCAGAAACAGCAGCGCGAAGATATAATAGGAGCTGCGCTTTGACAACTTATATTCCCTGGGTGCCGTAACGTTATTCATGGGACCTCCTTACCTCATGAGAAGATTAACCTGGCAAACACACTTTACCCGGTGATAGGAGAATCTATCGGTTAACTGCTCTTGTATCCGCCAAGATTGGCGAGAGCCACGCTGCCCGGACTGATGATAGCCGGATCTACCTTGACGTTGACGCAGGCTGTTTTTCCGGAAGCAAAAGCTGCTTCCAGTGCTGGTCGAATATCTTCCGGTTTCTCCACACAGATGCCAAAGCCGCCCATGATCTCAACCATCTTATGGTAATCGACCCAGCCCAGCTCAGTCCCGTTCGGGATATTGTGACCCAGGCGCAGTTGCTGGCTGTGCATGATCATGCCCCAGGCCTGATCGTTGCCGATGACCACGACAATCGGGATTTTCTTGCGGATGGCGGTATGGTATTCCATAAAATTAAAGCCGGTAGAGCCGTCACCCATAATGGCGAGAACGCGCTTATCCGGATTCTTCAGCTTGGCCGCAATGGCATAGGGAAGCCCCACCGCGAGGCATCCGTAAAGACCGTAATCCAGATAGGTTCCACCGTTTTTGACCGTCCGGGTCATGCCCATCCAAGTCGATGTATCGCCGCCGTCGGCAACGACGATGTCATCTTCCCGATTCATAAAATCGTTTACTTCTTTGGCCAGTCGCATCGGGTGGATGGGCAGAGTATTACATTCCCACATGGCTTTGGCCTGTTCTTTGCCTTCTAAATCCGCCTTTCGGACCGTGTCCACCCAGGGCTGGTATTGCTTTTTCAGTTTGTCGCCGATGGCTTTTTCATCCAGGATACTGTTGAGCTCCTTCAGGAATGCCTTCGTATCACTGACGATCCCGAGATCAACCGTGCGATTTCGTCCTATCTCGTCCGGTGCGATATCGACCTGGATAAATTTCGCCGCCGCAGGAAATATTTCTCCGAAAATATAGAACAGGCTGAGCCTGCCGCCTAAGAAAAGCACCAGGTCGGAACTCATCAGAGCCAGCATGGCGCCGCCGGGCCTTATGGCCAGAGATGATTCGAAACAAAGCGGGTGAGTATCGGGTAAGACGCCCCGTCCCGCTCCCGCTGTAAAGGCCGGTATCCCTATCTTTTCCACGAACTCAACAAACTCTTTTCCCGCATCGGCATACCATATACCGCTTCCACCGATGACGACGGGATTTTTAGCCTCCTTCAGGAGATCAACAACCTTCCGGGTATTTTCCCGGTCAACGGGTTTGGTCGTGAGCGTGGTATGCATCTTTTTGACCTTGGTCATGTCCACAGTGGCGTTCAGGACATCACAGGGAAGCTCCAGATAGACCGGTCCGGGTCGGCCGCTCATGGCTGTGCGGAAGGCGATGTCGATGAATTCAGGAATCCGCTCCGGGATATGGCAGACCAGTGCTTTTTTAACCATGGGTTCGATGACGGGCAGCTGGGTCATATCCTGAAGATCAAGCTTCTCGGCGGTCTCGAGTCCCACGCAGCCGGCAATGAGAATGACCGGCGCATTGGACAGTCTGGCGCTGGCGATACCGGAGAGGGCATTGGTGAAGCCTGGTCCCGCCGTGACCATCGCTACTGCGGGTTTACGGTTCATCCTGGCCCAGGCTTCGGCCATGAAGACGGCCGCCTGTTCATGGCGTGTGTCAAAGATGGTGATGCTTGTATTTTCCAGAAATTGGTAAATGGGGGTAATGTGTCCGCCGCTGAGTGTAAAGATGTAATCTACGCCTCGTTCGATCAAGGCATCCGCAACAAGCTTGCCGCCAATAATTTTATCCATAGTATATCCTCCTAATGATCGATAAGTTACTTTATCGACCGATTCTAAATCAAAGATGATATCGAGGCGGCTAGGAGGAGGCGACGAGGCGTATTGTACATACGCTGAGGAAGCCGCCGACGAAGCCAACAAAGATAGCGCTTTGATTTAGGATTGGTCTCATAGTTCCATGCACTGTCCGCCATCTAAATTGATGGCCTGTCCGGTAATATACCGCGAGGCGTCGGAAGCCAGAAAGGCCACCAGATCAGCGGCGTCCCCCGGAAGACCGATGTATCCCAGGGGAATGGTCTTGCACATCTCCTTTTCCCGCTCCTCAACAGTCGTGCCGAAAAATGACGCTTCCAGACCAAAACGCCACTTTTCCAGATCCGTGGCAATCTGCCCCGGGCAGATAGCGTTAACGCGGATTCCGCCGCCGCCCAGTTCTTTGGCCATGGTTTTGGTCAACATGATGACGCCCGCCTTGGCCACCGCGTAGGCGCTGTTGAAGATGGGAGGCACCTTACCCGCCCGCGATGCCGTATTGATGATGGCTGCCGGTTTGCCTGCCATCAGGGGAATGATGGCCCGCGAGATGCGGAAGACGGAAAAAAGATTCACGTCGATGGTCTTCATCCAGGCCGCTTCGTCATAACTCAGAACTGTATTCGGGACGCCGAAGGATGCTCCCGCATTGTTGCAAAGAATGTCAATGTGGTCGAAAGCGCCTTTGATGGTTTCCACCATGGCTCCGATGGCGCTTGTATCCGTAATATCAACGGTTACCGATAAGGTTCGAACGCCGTAAGTCTTCGCCAATTCTCTGGCAATCATATCCATTTCTTCACCCGTTGCGGATTTCAGGGACTCTCCCTGCACGGGCGATTTGCCCAGATCGGCAATGATAATGTTACATCCTGCCGCCGCCAGTTTTTCTGCAATGGCGTAACCGATGCCGGTTTTTTTGCCGGACCCCGTTACGATGGCTGTTTTTCCTTTTAAATCTTTATAAATCATCGACGCCTCCTTTATACCAGTTGTGATGATCCAGATGAGCGTACTTGGGCAGGAATCGCGTCGGCAGAGCCAGTGCGTCCTTCCTGAACGGCGGGGCCAATTGCTTGCCGTCCACCAGAAATTCCAGCACGGTGGGCTTGCGGCTTTTGATACAGGACAGAAAGGCTTCCTTGATGTCCTCGGGCCGACTGACCTGGATGCCGTTGGCACCCATGGCTTTGGCCACCGGTACAAAGCTCTCCGGCGTGGGAATATCCACACCGACGAACCGATTGTTATAGAAGTCCATCTGGTTTTTGGCCTCGGCCCCCCACCACATGTTCCGGAAAACACAGGCCACAACGGGAAGATTGTGCTCCACGGCGGTGCTGACCTCATGGAGGCTCATCCCCCAGGCGCCGTCGCCGATAATAGCGATGACCGGCGCTTTGGGACAAGCAATCTGCGCCCCGAGGGCCGCCGGATAGGCAAACCCGGTGTTGCCAAAAGTCAGGGCGGCGATATGCCGTCTCGACTGGTTGAACTTGAGGTAACTGTTGGCTGTCGAGGCAACATTACCAATATCCGTGGACACAATAGCATTGTCCGGTAGAGCTTTTGATATTTCCAGAAGGACGCGGCGGGGATTCATGGGATTGCCGTCAACCATGGCTAAATCGACAATCTCCTTTTCCCAGATCTTCTTTTCCCTGGCAACGGCTGCCAGACGTTTGGCATCGGGCTTGCGGCCTCGGTCCAGGGCCTTCAGGCGCTTTAGGATTTCCACTGTGGCTTCCTTGGCATCGCCGATGATCCCGACCTCGATGGGGTGGGTCCGGGCAATGTGTTTCGGATTGATGTCAATCTGGATGATCTTGGCATTTTCCGGGAAGTAATTGATGTCATACTGGGGAAGTGTTCCGAAGACGGAAAGCCTTGTCCCGATGGCCAGCATGACGTCAGCCTTAGCCAGGGTCTTCATGGCTGCCTTGGAACCCATGTAGCCGATGGGGCCGATGAATAAAGGATGATTTCCGTAGAAGGCGTCATTATGGAGGTAGGTGACCGCCACGGGCGCCGTCAGGTGTTCGGCGATGGCTTTGACGATGTCCAACGCGTCGGCATCAACAACGCCCCGTCCGGAAACGATCACAGGATTTTTGGCTTTGGAGAGAAGTTCGGCAGCCCTGTTCAATTGTTCCATGGACCCGCATCCCCTGGCATCCACCCGGTATTGGGAGGGTTTCAGGATGGTTTCTTCGATCTCTCCGTAGAAATAATCACGGGGAATATCATAAAGAACAGCGCCCCGGTCGGCATAAGCGATGCGAAAGGCAGTTCTCAGGCAATCGGCGGCTCTTTGGGGATGCGGAACGCGGACGACAGCTTTTGTGACGGCCTTAAAGACGGACATCTGATCGCATTCCTGGAAGCCGTCCCAGCCGATGGTGGGCGTGCCCGCCGATGGGGCAATAATGACCAGGGGCGTATGGCCCATGTTCGCCGCGGCAACCGATGTGACCATATTGGTAATGCCGGGGCCGTTTTGACCTGTGACGACACCGCACCGGCCCGACACGCGGCAGTAGGCGTCTTCCATATGCGCGGCGCTTTGCTCATGGCGGACGGGGATGAACTTAATCCCCGCTGCGGGAAAAAGATCGAGCATGTCCATAAAGGCGGAACCCACAATGCCGCATACATGATCCACCCCTTCCGCAAGCAATGTCTCAACAATCGCTTCGCTGGGTGTCATTTTTACTTTTTTCATTTTAAACCCTCCAGTCTATTTAACGTTATTGTTTTTGCAAAACCGCCTGCGTCTCCTCGGCTATCATTTTTTCCTCATCCGTTGGAACAACGAAAATCTTCACCTTCGTCCCGGGCAGGGAGATCTCCCCTTCGACAAAGCCATCGATATTTTTATTTTCATCCAGAACAATGCCCAGCCAGGAAAGAAATGCGCAGATCCGCCGCCGCATGTTTGGTGAGTGTTCGCCGACCCCCGCAGTAAAGACAAGCACATCAAGACCGCCTGCGGCCGGAATCAGTGAACCAATCCCCTTGGCCACACTATAGGCATAGGCATCAAGCGCCAGACGTGCCCGCTCATTGCCGAGCGATGCTTCCTTTTCCAGATCGCGAAAATCGGGCGATATGCCGGAGATGCCGAAAACGCCGCTCTCGCGATTCAGCATGTCCATCACCTGCGCCAGGGAACTCTGCTCCTTCTCCACAAGGAAAGAAACAAGCGCCGGATCGATATCACCCGAGCGTGTACCCATAACGAGACCCGACAGAGGTGTAAAACCCATGGAGGTATCCAGAGATTTTCCTTCCGCCACAGCGCAGAGACTCGAGCCTGCTCCGAGATGGCAGGTGATAATCCTCAACGCCTCCATATTCTTTCCCAGGATTTGCGCCGTCCGGCAGGCTACATAACGATGTGAGATGCCATGGAAGCCGTAGCGGCGGACATGATCCTCTATGTAATAATGATAAGGGATCGCGTAGGTGTAAGCATAGGGCGGCATGGTCTGGTGGAAAGCTGTGTCGAAGACAGCCACTTGGGGTACACCGGGCATGAGGCTTGTGCAGACATCAATTCCCATGAGGTTCGGCGGGTTATGGAGCGGGGCGAGTTTCTTGGTTGCCTCGAGGGTTTCCCGTATCGCGGGATCAACGATAACAGAGGTGCGAAAATGTTCTCCGCCGTGAACCACCCGGTGTCCGACGC
>CAIVDK010000171.1 GCA_903904655.1 uncultured delta proteobacterium
AAACAAGCACGGCTCTGAAACGATAACCTTTGCCGCATTGGTTAAGAAATAAATTAATGCGCCTCCTCCCATCTCTCGGGGAAGAGGCGCCTGTCTTTCAGTCTGCAAACATTAAAATAGACATCTTGTCACATCACGCCTTACTGCCCCGGGGGGTGATGCCTGCGGCTCCCATCGCCATGGCCTCGTAACGCTTCAGGGGCGATTCTGCGAGGATCATCATCTTCTGGGCTGCCATGGACCCTTCTGCATGAACGGTTGTGACCTCATGGAAGGCCGATTCATGAGAGCAGACATGCCGCATCGTCTCGTGAATCATCATGAGCCGATCCAGCGTGCTGTATTTCTCTGATCCGCCCAGATAGTGGTCCAGGTAATCGTGGATATCCGGATTCTCCCAGTCTTTTTTATCGGGCGCCGTTGCCAGGATGCCTCCACCGATGTCCTGAATCAGCTCCAGGAAATTGTGGTATTTGCTGGCAAAATGGAGTTTTGCCATATTGCAGATAAGAGGGTTCGGCACGGCGATGTCGCCATACATGACAGGGTCTTGAGCCGCTGCATTGGCAAGGGCGCGCAGCGTCTCCACGTATGCGGCGATATCCGCCAGTTTATCCTGAATGTGGCTTACTTTATAAAGTCCATTGTACTTGGCCATAGCGACGGCACAGCCCGCCATAACCTCCACGGCGGGGACTTTGTAACTGATGGCCGTAAAGCGGTGGAAGGTGGCGAACGTGTAAGCGAGGAGCATGGAAAACTGCCATTCTCCGCACATGAAGACCCGCTCCCAGGGGACAAAAACATTGTCAAAGACGATCATGGCTTCGGTCAGCTCACGGACCGGCCGATCGGCATGAAACTCGTGATCCGACCATTTGCCACGCCCGCTGCGACAAATAAAGGTGATACCCGGGGTGTTGGCCGGGATAGCGAAACTTAAGGCATAATCCGCCTCGTCTTCACGCATCTGCCGGGTAGGTACGACGATGATTTCGTTTGCTGCCGGAGCGCTGGTAATATGAATTTTAGCCCCTTTCACCACGATGCCGTCCTTGTTCTTATCCACGACGTGAAGATAATAATCGGGGTGCTTTTGTTTAGAAGGTTCTTTTCCCCGGTCTCCCTTGACGCAGGTGACGGCGCCACAGGTATGGAGATCGTTCTTCCGCAAGTGCTCCAGGAAATTCAAGGCGTTGTCCTGATACTGCTTTTTCCCCATCTGACCGGCAACGACAAAAGCGGCATTGAGACAATCGGTCCCGATATCCTTCCCGAAGGGGAGACCGCCGATCATTTCGATGGATCGCTGGATCATCTTGGTGCGATTCATCAGATCTTCCTTGTTTCGCGGCGTAATGAAGTAGCGGTTGACCGGTTCGCCCGTTTGGGGATGAGGGGCGACAAAGATATCCCGCAACGCCGGATCCGGCAATGAAGTCAGTTCATACCCTGCGGCAATGGTGTCGCAAGTAATGCCCAGAATCGGGTGTTTGGTGATATCTCCCACTTTTTCCCCCCGGATGTAAACGCGCCGGCCGTCACGCAGGCTCTCTTTGTATTGCTCAACCGTACGGATTCCCATAATTACTTCCTCCTTTATTTTTAGATTATTTTTATCTGCTCTACTCCTGTTTCAAAATATTACCCACCAGGCTCTTGGGAAAGATCTGCAGAAAGACGGCCTCTATCAAGAACATCGTGACATCCCGTCGCCTCTATAACCTTCCCTCTCGTGATGAAAAAACCGATGCCTGGTTATGCGATCCCCATGGATTTCCCCAGCAGCGTGAGGATGGATTCAACCGGAAGGGATATATTCGGCCCCTCGGCCCCCAGGATCATCTGGCAGCCGGGACAATAAAGGCCCAAAATATCCGCGCCCGTATCTTGAGCCTGCTTCAGCCGCCGGTCCCGGAACTCGAATCCCGGCTTTCCCGTGCCCGTAATGGCGTAGGCGCCACAGCACAAGGCATCCTCCCTCGTATTTTCCATTTCGACGATTTTGATCCCCGGAATGGCGTTCAAGATTTTCCGGGGAGAATCCGAACCGGGCGTGGCCCCTCGGACGAAGTGGCAGGGATCGTGAACGGTCACCGTCGCCTCAACCTCATGGAAAGGACCCAATTCATCAAGATGTTCGGCAATAAAATCGGTGATGAACGTCCATGACCATGCAGTATTCGGGTGGTGATGATCAAATGTCATCTTGCACGTCGGACAGAAGATGACAACCTCTTCCGGGGAAAGGACATTCACCCCGGCGATCAATCGATCAAACTGTCTCACGGCCTCTTCCGGGCGTCCAGCCATGAACTGGAGCTCTCCGCAACAGGAATCAAAACCTCCCATCACCCCGATCTCGGGATCGATGCGCTGCAGTATCTTAACGGTTGTAGCCAACACGCGCCCCTCGACCAAACCCCAACAACTGGAATAAAGAATTGTTTTCACCGATTTCGGCGTCTCTCCGGCGGCATTCGTGATCAGTCGGTCTGGTCTGTCCAGAAGTCCCCGGAATGACGGGATCACACTTTCGAGCAGCTCTTTGCCGAAGCTGAGGATGGTGGCCACACCTTTCGGTATCGGGTCTCCCAGCTCCCGGAGAATCGTCTTGCCGGCACCGAAGCAGAGACCGGGAGCAAGCGCCTGAGGGCAAATGGCGGTGCAGGTATTGCAGAACAGGCAGGAATAGATCCTTGTTCGGGCGAAGTCTCCGATCTTCCCGTCCCGGAACAGATCGAGGATCTCTTCCATAATCTTTCCCGAATCAACGCCCCGGAGTTCTGTGTTTGCAACAATAGGACAGATTTCCACGCAGAGACCGCAGGCCGTGCAGTCTTCGGCAAAATGCCGGAGCATTTCTCTTGGATTCAACATAGGCTCTTCTTTCTTCCTTTGTTATTATTTTATTGTGCGCTACTTACCGGATATGGCTTTCTTTGATAAGAATTCCTTTTGTGGGAAGGAACATAAATTGAGGATGATGTCCCCCAAATCCAACGCTAATGGGGCTTGCGGCCTTCCTGTTTCATTTTGATCATCTCTTCCATTAGCTTGCTATAGTCCTCGCTGGGTATCTGATTGGGCTCTCCCAGGAGTGAGGCATCAAACATCAACTCCAACTTTTTGAGCTGCTCCATAGCTATCTGGTTCTGGCTGAAATTTCTGTCCACCCGCTCCACCAGCCCCTCCCCTGCTTGCTTAAGGTCACTCAGGTCGATATCCAGCCGGGTAAGGGCGAGGACGTTCTTCAACAGGTCGTAGCATGTCTTGGCGTTATAATCCTGGATGTAGAGCGGTACCCTGGCTGTGATTCCTGCGGCTTCGATTCCTTGCTCGCCGGCAAGAGACAACAGCATGGTCGTAAAACTGCACGGCCCTTCATAATTGAGAAAAGGGGTAAAGGTCTTGATCTCATCTTTCAATCGCGGATGACTCACGACAGCAAAGAATCTTGTTTCTCTGGTGTGAGGCACCTGGTCAAATACACCACCCAAAACATAGATCCTGCTGGCCTGGAAGCGACGAGCCACGTCGAGGATGGCTTGGGCATACTCGGGCCACTGCAAATTCGGCTCAACACCGGAGAAGAGAATCAGGTCGTGGTTGGCGCCGCTCTTCCAGAAGAAGAACTCATTTTGCGCCACGTCGATCCTCTTGATAACCCCTTCTTCAATTCTGGCATGAGGCCGCAGGCTCTGCTCCGGACTGGCGCTTGGAATCTGATAAATCCGGAAGTCACGTGACTCTATCTGTGCAAATTTACGCGCATGTAACTTGCGGCGCAAATAGTCGATGCTGCCTGTGGAAACCTCGCCCGCATTCAGCCAGCCCTGGAAGCCAACCACAACATATGGAGACAAAAGTTCAGGCTGATTTTGCATTACAAAACGACTGTCCATCCTTTTTTTCCCTTTCCGGAGTAAGTCTGGCAACCTATTTCTCCAGACGCCACAAGTTGATATTTGGTTTCTCCGTTTGTGTCGTCAGGATTCCAATGTGACTGCCTTGAGCGTGACGCCACCATCGACGACAATCGTTATCCCTACGACATAGTCTCCGGCTCGGGATGCCAGATAGACCGCTGCCCCGGCCATGTCCTCATCGCGCCCGATGCGTTTTGCTGGAATACTTGCAGCGACCATATCCGAATGGTCACGAGCGAGCTTGTTCATTTCCGATGCAAATGCCCCTGGCGCGATTCCACTAACAACGATATTGTCTTTGATCAAGCGCAAGGCCATCCGACGGGTCAAATGGATCAGACCTGCTTTGCTTGCGGCATAAGAATAAGTCTCCATAGGATTGACAATGACTCCATCGATCGAGGAAATATTGATGATTTTTGCCGGTTGGTCTTCAGCCGCTTTACGCAATGGAGAGATGAGGGCTTGGCTCAAAAAGAACGGCGCCTTCATATTAAGGTCGATGACCTTATCCCACCCTTTTTCGGAATGGTCATCGAAAGCTTCCCCCCATGCAGCCCCTGCATTGTTCACAAGGATATCGAGTTTTTGTTCCCGCGAAACAAACTTGCCGGCAAGCTCCTTTACGCCCGCTACCGAAGAAACATCGGCAGGTAGAGAAATACACGTACCCAAAGTTGAGAGTTCTTTTGCTGCCTTATCGCAAGCATCAGCCTTGCGCGATGATATATAGACACGCGCGCCTTGTTCGAGAAATCCCGTTGCGATCATACGGCCAATCCCGCGCGAACCACCCGTTATGAGCGCCGTGCGCCCCTTGAGAGAAAATAATTCATTCATCATCCGAGCTTCCTCCATGTGGTTAATTAATTGCTTCTCTTATACCATGGTTATTCAAAACAGCATTGTATGTCAATGAAATAATGATTACAAAATAAAGAAACAAGCAAGAGAAGGAAGATCAATCACCATCTATATTTTCCTGAATATAGAGACGGCCGTCATCCAGACCGTATGCCAGCAAATGGCCGTATCCTTCCTGGCGGGAATAGTAGCAACCATTGTCAATGTTGATTCTATTTGTCTGTAGACCCGTGATGATCTTATCCAACTTCAGGGGGGTATGGCCGCAAATAACCCGTTTCTTTCCCGAATAGGTCTTTCCGCGCCCCCAAAGCATGGATTCCTCGCCCCCTACGCCGAATGGATCCGTCAGGGAAAAGTCGAATTCTCCATGGACAAGCAGATAATCGTCGAGCTCAGTATACAGCGGGAGGGTACTGAGAAAATTCAGATAGGGGCGGGGATCCGTCTCGCCGAAACTGTTCAACCCCGCCAAAATGCCATCCTCCATCCAATAATTGTAGTGAAAAAAACGTCGTCGGTCCATACCGGCGCCGGCTGTCTTCAACCAGAGATCTTCATGGTTGCCACGAAGGGCCACCATACGGCAGTTCAGGTTCATCATCGTATCGAGGACGCCCTTGCTGTCGGGACCGCGATCGATATAATCCCCCAGCAAATAGAGATGGTCAGTTTCCCTGATCTGCATCTTATCCAGTAAGCCACGAAAGGTTTTGCAGCAACCATGAATGTCGGCAATAGCGTAACGCATCTTTAACATCATCCCAGAAATTTGAGGCGTTTTGCATATCATATCTTGTGCCGTTTTGCATGCAGAATGACAATCGGGAAACCGTCATGCCAGGATCATACGAATTCATTGACCGATGCTCAATGCTGGGTCAAACTTTCCGGAAACAATGGGGCTCTGGGCGTTGCGTGTTTCCCTGCGAACCTTTTCCGACAGATAGGGAATTAATTCACCCAGAGTCACATGGCCATCCTTATTATAGTCGGCGTCCCCATTGAGTCCCTTCAGAAGATAATAGGTAAAAACCCCGTGGCCATTGCCCCATTGTTGGCCTTCCTGAGAGAACTGCTTATCATCAGAGGCGCTGATGACGGCAACGCCATCACCAAATTGAGATAGATTCTGCAGACCCGAATTGATGGGGTTGATCTGGATGCTTCTATTGCCTCTCCGGGCAATATCAAATGATTGGCCAACACCTCCGGAATGACAGGCATCAGCAATGACCACAACCTTCTTTGCTTTGATAAAACGCCTGAGTGCAGTTTCGATATTTCACATGGGGAATCCCGTAGTGGCAACATCGTCATAAACTGAATCATAAGGAAGTAAAAAAAGATTGTTCGGTGAATCTGGCGATTCCGGCGACCCATGGCCAGCAAAGTAGATTGTGACCATATCCTCTTTCAGTGGCTGCTTCAACCAGTTGAACAAAGCATTTTTAATGTTCTGTACCGTTGCCTCGGAATCCA
>CAIVDK010000172.1 GCA_903904655.1 uncultured delta proteobacterium
CTCGGATGGTACGTGCCTGTTATGGTATTGAACAACGTCGTCTTGCCCGCGCCGTTCGGCCCGATAACGGCATGACGCTCCCCTTCCTCTATCTGCAGGTCGATGCCGAACAGAACTTTCAACCCACTGAAATCATGGTGTAGATCTTTGGTTTCCAATATATTCATGACGTTTTCTCCATTTTAGCCTTGGAAGCGGTATAAGTATGCCACTTCATCTTCATGGTATTAACAACACCCGCAATGCCCGAGGGGGCAAACATGACGACCAGGATGAGGATCACACCCATGACCAGTTCCACGCGGTCTGTGAATCGGTGAGTCAATTCCTCGATGACCTGGAAGACCGCGGTCCCCCAGATGGGGCCGAAGAAGCTTCCCACACCACCGACCATAGATGCAATGATGGGGGAGAAGGAGATCATGGCACCAAGAGAGCCGTCAGCCGATACAAGGTTGTGGAATAATCCATAGAGGCAGCCCGCCAAGCCCGAGAAGGCACCGGACACGACATAAATAATTGCTTTCGTTTGAGGAATTTTGTATCCGAGATAATCAATCCGCTTTTCGTTATCCCGAATGCCCACCTGGATCTGTCCGAAAGGCGTCTTCGTAAAAAACCACATCAACCACAAGCTCAAGCCCATGATCACAATGCACAGGTAGTAAAAATTTACCGGGTCTCCCTTCAAGGGAATCGATATCAGTCCAGGAATGGTGAATGCCGGAATAGGAAAGTTCCCGATGCCGTCCTCGCCGCCCGTAATATTCCGAAGCTTCAGGGCCAGGACATAGAATAATTGCCCGAAAGCCAAATGAATCATCGCGAAAGCCGTGCCGCTCACCCTGGTCACTAAAGGAGCCAGCACCAAAGCTAAAAGAATCGCTGCGATAAAACCGATGCCAATGGCCGGCATAAGCGCAATGCCGTCGATGTGCTTCAAGGCCAGGGCTGTCCCGTAACCGCCGGCGCCGAAAAACATGGCGTGGCCGAAACTCAGAAGTCCCGTGTAACCCAGGAGAACGTTCACCGCTACGGCGTAAACAGCGAAGATGGCAAATGTCACAAAAACATTTGTATAGTAGACGCCGAACAATTTCGGAAAGAAGATAAGGATAATCAGAAGCGCCAACCACAAAATTGGTTTAATTATTTTTTTCATCATTCTTTCACTCCAAATAATCCGTTGGGTCTAATTGCCAGGACAACGGCCATGAAAATGACCATCAGAACCGGCGCCAACTGAGATAGAAACTGAACACCGTAAGAGCTGAGGAGGCCAAAGATGATGGAAACAACAAAAGCCCCCGCGAGGCTCCCGAATCCACCGGTACAGACGACAATGAAGGCATCCATTCCCACCTGATCGGCCAAACCCGGAAAGACGGTCAGAATCGGCGCGACAGCCACACCGGCGATCCCTGCCAGCCAGCAGCCAACGCCGAAAACAAGCATGAACACCAATGGAATATTGATCCCCAAAGCGTTCACCATGTCCCTGTCGGATACGGCCGCCCGGACGATCTTGCCTAACCTGGTCTTAAAAAGAAGCAGGACCATTAAAACCAAAACCGTTAGGGACATTCCGATGATAAATAAACGATAGATCGGATACTCCAGCCCACCCAAATTCACCATTCCCTGAAGAATTTCGGGAACCTGCATGGGAAGACTCTGCGTACCCCAGAAAACCTTTACGAGTCCCAGAATCACCATACTGAGACCGAGCGTCAGGATCAATTGACCCAGATGGCCGGAGGCGGTGATTCCGCGTATAAAGACTTTCTCCACGATAACGCCGAAGATCCCCGTGAGGATAGGCGCCAAAACCAGACCCACCCAGAAACTCCCCGTCATGGCTATGATCTGGAAGCAAATATAACCTGACAACATAAAGATGGCGGCATGCGCCAGGTTCAAAATACCCATCATCCCGAAGATGATTGTCAACCCCGAGGCGATTAGAAATAGCACCATTCCATAGGCTATCCCGTGTATCCCCTGGGCCACGTACATTGATGTTGTTGGATCCATATTAATATCCTTTCTTATTAAAGTTTTAGACGACTCCCGTGGCCAAAGGCAACAACACAGCCACACTATTTCATCCACTCTGTGGCATTCCGCTACAGAGTGGATGAAATAATTAAGGAGATTTTTTACATTTTCATGCCACCATCGCAGAACATGATCTGTCCCGTGATAAATGAACTCTCGTCAGATGCCAGGAATAATGCCAGATTAGCAATGTCCTGCGGAGAGCCTTTACGGTTCATGGGAACGATAAAGGGCAGCATGGCATCCATTTGCTTAATTTGTTCCGGCGGCATATTCTTCATCATGTCTGTCCAGATCATTCCCGGAGCTATCGCGTTGACATTGACGTTCTTGGGACCCAGTTCCTTCGCGGCTGTCTTTGTCATACCGATAACTCCCGCTTTCGTAGCGGCATAGTTGAGCTGTCCGGCATTCCCCAGAGCACTGGTTGAAGAGACATTAATGATCTTTCCATAGCCTTTTTCCCGCATGACACGCGCTGCACACTGAATGCCGTAAAATACGCCGGTCAAGTTGACGGCGATGACAGAATCCCACTGCTCGTCCGTCATCTTATGCAGAATGACGTCGCGAGTGATACCGGCATTGTTAATGATAATATCCAGCGTGCCGAATTCTTTAACCGCCGTATCTACCATCTTCTGGACAACCGATCGGTCGGCCACACTTCCGATAACAGCCACAGCCTGTCCACCGCTGGCCTTGATTTTGTCCACCACGTTTTTTGCATCTAACTCATTAACATCATTGACGATAATCTTAGCACCCTCTTCGGCAAATCTTAAAACAATGCCCTCGCCGATACCACGTCCTGATCCGGTCACTATTGCAACTTTATCTTTCAATCTCATTAATAAATTCTCCTAAAATTTTAATTTATACTTTGTGAATTTTAACACCCGGCAACTCTTCAGCTTGACCGGTTTGTTTCCTCAAATACTTGCGTTAAGCCTTAGCGACAGTACATTTCTCTAACAGGAAGCGTTTAGCGCTGCAAGTTCTCGATGACTGTTGCCACGCCCAAGCCGCCGCCGCAGCAGGAACTGAAGCAACCGTACTTTCCACCTCTGCGGATCAATTCCCTCATGGTAAACATACAGATACGCGCACCGGAGGCGCCGTTGGGATGACCAAAGGCAATGGCGCCGCCATTGGGATTCCAGTTATCCATATTGATCTTTTCGCCTGTTTGTTTCTCAAGTTCTGCAGCAACAGCCAGATTCTGCACGGCAAAGGCCTCGTTGCATTCCAAAACACCCATATCGGAGAGCTTCAGATTGGCTCGCTTCAGTGCCAACGGAACGGCATAAGCGGGACCGATGCCCATGATCTTGGGATCCACACCATAATCTCCACCGGCAAGCCAGCGGGCCATCGGCTTGTAACCGAGCTGTTCGGCCTTCTCACGGGTCATCATCAGAACAAAAGCGCCGCCGTCATTACGACCGGAGGAATTTCCGGCGGTGACCGTTCCGTCTTTGATGAATGCGGGAGGTAGTGCTGACAGGGCTTCCATCGAGGTCATCCGGGGATGCTCATCCACCTTGAACTCCAGGGGCGGCAGCTTCTTGCCCTGAGGAACCATTACTGGAATGATCTCCTCCACAAAATAACCGGCATCCATGGCTTTTTTTGCCAGTACCTGGCTCTTCAGACCAAATTCATCCTGGGCCTGGCGTGAAATGTTGTACATCTTCTGCAGAGCCTCCGCCGTCAATCCCATGTTCATGGTTGCCGGATCAAAGGTGGGAGAAAGAGACGGCATAATCGGCATCGGGGGAATCATTTTGAAGGGTTCCGTGGACATGGAAAACTTGCAGGTCATCTGGCTGTAAGACTCCATGCCACCCGCTATCATGATATCCGCATGGCCAGCAATGATTCTATAAGCTGCATGGTTGATGCAATCGATGGCCGATCCGCACTGCATTTCAATATAAGAAGCTGACGTGCTTTCTGGAAGACCACCAGCCAGGGTCACCCAGCGCGCCAGGTTCAGGGCTGAATGGCCGCTGCCGGCTGATCCCGCATAAACGGCATCCACAACACCGCCCTTTTCTAAAATTTTTGTTTTCTCGACCAGACCTTTCAGAGCAATTCCACCGATCTGTTCTATAGTGAAATTCCGCAAAGTTTTTCCAAATGAACCAAATGCTGTCCGTGCACCATCAATAAATACGACATCTTTTTTACTCATAATTTTCCTTTCACTCCTTAAATATTAGTATGTTTTGCTATATTTCTTGAAAAGATCAAAAATTCCCTCTTTTTCTCTTTTTTCAGCAGAGCGGGTTTGGTTCTCAATGAAACCGTAGGTCAATGTTCTTGACCCGTCGCGGATCAATTCAATCAACCACTCCTTATCGAAATGACCCTGAGTTTCTTCAATCCAAGGCTTCAGAGTGGCAAGACCACGAACAAACATCCAATTTATGAACTGGAAATAGCGCAATTGCTCCAGTGATAATCCTTCCAACTTTGGATTTTTGGTCAACTCTTTTACGTGGGTCTCAAATAGCATAGCGCTATACGGAATCTGCATGGAGGTATGTTTCTCGTCATTGATGGCCATAAAAAGGTACGGCTCTTCCCATGCGAACAATACATAGCCAATCCCATTATTCAGCGCTGATATATCCGTAAGTGGCATCGCTGAATATTCTGCTTGTAACGCCACGGCTTTTTTGATGACTTCATCTTCGAGCATCTCCATGGTTTTAAATTGTGAATAAATTGGCATAGTGGAGGATTTAAGTTTCTTGGCAATCAATCGCGCGGACAGTTGCTCCCAACCACCCTTGCGAACGATCTCGAAAGCGGCATCAAGGATATCCGCTCGTGAAATCTTGGTATCTGAAGACATACTTAACCTCGACTATCAATAACGCGCGTTATAATGATGACCGAGAGGCATGTCAAGTATTTTTTTAATTTAATTGAATAAACGATAAATATGGAATAGCTAGAAGATCTTACCGAAAGCAGTTAAGTTCATTTCGGGTTTTTTCAGTAGAACTGAGACAGCCCTGTTGCTTTGCTCATATTATCAGGATAATCTGAATATCCATTACATTTGTTCCCGTTGAGCCCGTGATCAGGAGTTCACTCGTTTTTTTGAAAAATGCATACGAATCGTTATGGTTTAAATAAATTTCCGAATTGAGGCCTTCTGCATTTGCCTTTGGGACTGTATATCCATCAACAATTGCCCCTGCCGCATCGGTGGGTCCGTCTGTGCCGTCAGTGCCCGCTGAAAGAAGGGTTATTCCATCAAGGCCTGCAATCTCCCTGGCAAAGGCAAGGGCAAGTTCCGTGTTTCTCCCCCCCATACCCTTTCCTTGCACCCGAACCGTTGTC
>CAIVDK010000173.1 GCA_903904655.1 uncultured delta proteobacterium
AATGGCCGGACGGCGTAAATCCAGGTAGCGATATTTGAGTCGGATATTTTCCGAGATTTCTTCATCATCGAAGGAGAAGGGTGGTGTTTTAGATTCGTTCAAGATTTCCAATTCGGAAATGACGATTTCCACCTGGCCGGTAGCAAGTGTCGGATTATCCATCCCTTCCGGTCTTTTGCGTACTTTACCTTTCACCGCCAGGACATACTCGCTGCGGATTTTATGCGCTTCACCGTGAACGGTTTCGCCCGCTTCCGGATTGAAAACAATCTGGACAATTCCTTCGCGATCGCGCAGATCGACGAAAATCACGCCGCCATGATCGCGCCGGCGATGTGCCCAGCCCATTAAAATTACCTCTTTGCCATCATCGATACTGGCTAAACTCCCACAATAATGCGTTCTTTTGTCTTTTGTAATAAATTGGCTCACAAAACGATTACCTCTCTTTTAAAATATTAGTAACAGCCTCAAGCAGGTGATCCAGAGGCAGGCGTTGCTGATTTTTAGTGCTCATGTCACGTAACTCGGCGCGGTTCTCATCAATTTCTTTATCTCCGAAAATCAGTGTGTAGGTGCTATTCAGTTTATCAGCCCGTTTCATCTGGCTTTTCAGGCTTTTGTCGGAATAATCCATGGCAGCACTAATTCCACTTCTGCGGAGTTCCTGGGTCAGGCCGAAAGCGATTTTCTGCGCATGGGCTCCCAGAGCGGCGATAAATATATCGGTCCGATGCGGGTTTATATCTACCGGTGGCAGACAGGCGATGAGCCTCTCCATCCCAATACCGAAGCCAATCCCTGGAACGTCGGGGCCGCCCAGAAAGCTTACCAGCCCGTCATAACGGCCGCCGCCTGCCAGGGAATTCTGTGCTCCTAAAGCGCCGGATTTTACTTCAAAGGCTGTCTTTGTATAATAATCCAGGCCGCGCACCATTTGGGGATTAATGTCGTAAGGCAGCTTTAGAGTGTTGAGATAACCTTTGACTTCCGAAAAATGATCTGAGCATTCCGTGCATAGAAAACTCAATATTCTTGGCGCATCGGCAATGACAGAGCCGCATGTTTCCACCTTGCAGTCAAAAACGCGCAGCGGGTTGGTATTGATTCGTCTCTGACAATCGGGACAGAGAGTCCTCTCCGCTCCCTTCAGAAAATCAACCACGGCTTTGGAAAAAATCGGGCGACAGGCTTTGCAGCCCAGAGAATTAATTTCCAGAGACAACTTTTCGATGCCTGCAGCCTGAAGAAAATGCATCAGCATGAAAATAACTTCCGCATCGGAGGCGGGTTTATCATCGCCGAATAACTCCACATCAATCTGGTGAAACTGTCGGAAACGCCCTTTTTGGGGTCTTTCCCGGCGAAACATCGGACCCATGGTGTAAAGCCTGGTGACTGGATCGGATGCCAACAGATTGTGCTCAATATAAGCGCGGATGACGGATGCCGTGGCTTCCGGGCGCAATGTCAGAAGTTCGTCATCACGATCACGGAAAGTGTACATTTCCTTTTCGACGATATCGGTGGTTTCCCCGATACTGCGCTGGAATAACGCCGTTTTTTCCATAATCGGCACTCGGATTTCGCAAAAACCGAAGCATTCAAAAGTCTTTCGGGCTGTTAATTCTACCTGATGCCAGATTGGTGTGTCCTGGGGCAGAATATCTTTAATGCCTTTGATGGCTGTAATTTTTTCCATAGTCATATCCTAAACAAATCGGTAATTTCTAGCACATTGGCTGATGGTTGGCAATTAAATATTATTGTGGACGACCATTTTGGGTCGGTCTTTCCAGCCAGGGGGTTATGTTTATTGTTTTACCATCCGAATATACGGAAATCGCTCCATCCTGATCTGTCCGGAAAATATCGACTACGGCGGATGTATAACGATCAAGGACAGCGGGATGCGGGTGACGGAAAACATTATTTTTGCCGGCGCTGATTATTGCAAAACGGCAGGAAACGGTGCGGATGAAATCCATGGAACTGGAATGGATGGAGCCGTGATGCGGAACGAAAAGAAGATCGCTTTTCAAGTTTTGCCCGGACCTGATCAGAAGAGCTTCAACACGGGCGGCAATATCACCTGTTATAAGAAAGCTTCTGGTTCCATAGGTTATTTTCAGAACCAGGGAAGAATCATTGGTTTCATCATAGGACGTCTCCTGATAATTGTAAGCCGGTGGCAGTAAAGGCCACAGACATTGGAAATAAACATCGGAAATATTTTCAGGCGTTGATTGCGCGGACAGATGCTTTATTTTTATCTGACGATCGGAGATTGTTTTTTCCCAAATCAGGTACAGATCACCATCTGTTTTCAAACCGGTGCACCAGACTTCTTTGACATTAAAGTTATTGATAATGTGAATCAGTCCCTGAAGATGGTCCGGGTGAGGATGTGTCAGCACGACAATATCAATTTCCCCGATTCTTTGGGAATAAAGAAACGGCGCAATAACAGATTTGCCCATATCGAATGAACTGTCATGAAAGCCGCCGCCATCAATCAGCATGTTCGTTCCATGAGGCAATTGAACAAGCGTGGCTGAACCCTGTCCGACATCGATAGCCGTTATTTTCAGATCGGTGGAATATTTGTCTTTCGCGACAAGATAAGCGGCATCAGCAAGAATCAACGCCAGGGAAATTAGAAGAGCAGATTTGATCAATAATGGATGACGTGACGGGAATCCCTTTTGATTATTTTTGTTGTCAGGCGTGATCACCTCAATCAGAAGAAAAATAAAAATATAGCAAAGCATTAGTTCAGCCATATTTGGTTTTGTGAAGTTAAAAGCCGACCAGGATAGGCCCGCCAGCCAATTGATGATCTCGACGGTGATACCGGTAAAAAACGAAGACGCCTGAATAAGATAACCGGCAAGCCAAGGTGAGAACAGGGCCGTCAGAATAAAAAACATCGCCAGAGCTAGTGTCAGCATGCCCAGGAGGGGCACCGCGATAAGATTGGCAATCAAGGTTACGGCGGAGACGCGGTTAAAGTAAAAGACAATGATGGGCAGCGTTCCCAATGTGGCGGCGGTGGACACCAGGATAAAAATATAAATCCAGCGAATAAGCGCCTGCAGCCAATGGGGAGCTGACGACAGAAAACCAAATGTCGTGTTGCTGAATTTTGGCACAATATACAGAATGGCGAAAACGGCGCTGAAGGATAATTGAAAGGAAATTTCAAAAAGGGACTCGGGGGCAACGATCAGAATGATCAAAGCCGCGCCAAAGAGTGTATTATAAAGGTCTCTTTGTTTTCCGATCAGTAACGCAAGCAGAAAAGCCAGAGTCATAAGCATTGAACGAAGAACGGTCGTTCCCATTCCGGCGACCAGGGCGTAAACGATGACCGGAATAAAGGCCGCGGCAGTTGCAATTTTGATGATATTAAATTTGAGCATCAGATATTCTGAAGCTTTCAGCAGAAGCAATATCAGAAGAAAACCGCCCGCCGCCACCATGCCGATATGCAGTCCGGAAATGGACAGAATGTGAGAGGTGCCGGTTTTGGCGAAATTGTCGCGCACGTCGGGCGGAATAGCTTTTTGGTTGCCGATGGTCATGGCTTCAATGATTTCTCTTTGAGGAGACGGAGCATTAGCATAAATTAAACGTTTTAAATATAACCGAAAAGTTTCCAGTTTCAGTTTGATGCCGCTGGCTGCATTGTGCCGAATCAGAGCAATACCGGCGCTATTGGCTACAAAGCCCGAAACATGAATGCCCTGGCGTTTGAGATAGCGCTCATAGTCGAAGCTTCCCGGATTATGAAAACTCTGGATATTTTTTATTTTAGAATGAAAGCGGATGAAGTCGCCGTATCGGAAACTGAGATCGGCTGGAATAATAAGACGGATATTTCCTGTCACAGGGATATAGGAATTATTTTTAATCATTCGTCGGCATTGGACCACCAGAGCATTGTTCACCGGGGAAATTTGGTCGCTCGTGAGGACTATGCCCTCAACCGTCAATCGGCCTTGCTCAGCCTGGTGAATAATATGTTGATCGTTATGGACCAGGTATGGTTGTGTTTGAATATTAAACAATCCGACGACTACCATGAGGCAGAGGATTAAGAGGAAAGAGACAATATTCCATTTTTTCCGGAGGCTGAACAGTAAGATAATCAGGATCATCAACGTCCCACCCAACAAAAGATAGAAGGGCAGGGCGAAAAAATCGCCGATGATGATACCGGCCATCAGAGCGGTGAGGGGATGCAATAAAGGTCTGCGCATAAGCAGTACGTCATCTTCATGAAAAAGTTTTCAAATGATTAGCTAAAAATAATAAAATATTATAAAATCAAACATAAAGTCCAAATCTGAATTATTCGGAAACAAGCGATGGATCAAAACATAGAACAAGACGAAAGAACCTGGCAGCGACTCAAACTGCTGATTTTCAGCAGGCTGATTATCCTTTCCATATTTTTACTGGTTACTTTTTTTCTGGGCACGATGAGACCGGTATTCCCTGTTTCGCCTGTGCTCCTGCATTTAATTTATGCTGTTATTATTATGATGTATTTTCTGTCGTTAGTTTATACACTGCTTTTAAGAAAAGAAAAGTATTTTAGATATAATATTTATACCCAATTAATAGCCGATATCTGTCTGATTTCTTTTTTGGTATATCTGACAGGCAGTATCGGCAGTAACTATTCACTGCTCTATACATTGGTTATTATCTATTCCGCGATATTTCTGGGCCGAAGAGGCGCTTTGATCATTGCCTCCTCTTCCAGCATAGCCTACGGGTTGGTGTTGGATCTTGAATATTTCAACATCATTCCTACCCTTTATTCCACCGGCCGGGATTATTCTGTTGAAGCAGGCGACGTTTTTGTGAGAATCATCGTTCACATTTTATCGTTTTATATTGTGGCCCTTCTGGCCAGTATCGTTGTCGAACAGGAAAAGAAAACAAGGTCATTATTGGAAGAAAGAGAATCGGCTTTCAATCAACTGGATCTCATTTTCCGCAGCATCATTGAATCGGTGGATACCGGTGTCATGACGACCACGCTACAGGGTCGGATTAAAACTTTCAATCGGGCGGCTGAGGCAATTACCGGTTTTCAGCTCAAATCAATAGAAAATCGTCAGATCCAGGAAGTCTTTCCTGTGTTTAATGTTTTTTTTGACTCTGACACGTTTGATTTGATCAAAAGCAGAAAAGAAGTGAAAATTACCATCAGGGATGGTGCACAGATTCATTTGGGATGTTCGTTTTCACCGTTGAAAGACAAATACAATAAACAAATCGGCCATATTTTGAACTTTCAGGATTTGACGGAAATCAAGCGCATGGAGGAAAATCTTGAAAAAAGTAAAAGGCTGGCTTTGATTGGCGAAATGGCCGCTGGTCTTGCCCACGAAATGAGAAATCCTCTGGCGTCCATTACCGGTTCCATCCAGTTGCTGGGACAGACCGCAAGGATTGAAGAAACGGACAAGCGGTTGATGCAGATCATTATGCGAGGCAAGGATCAGTTGGATAACTTCGTGCGTGATTTTCTCATGCTCGCCCGTCCTGTTCCAGAAACCAGAGAACCAGTTAATGTTAACGAAGTCATTGAGGATGTTGTGGAAAGCATAAAAATATCGAATGAATGGACGGAAGACATCAAAATAGTCAGATCATTTTCCGGGCAAAACGAAGCCTACGCTAATAAAGAACAAATCCGTCAAATTATTCAAAATCTGATGATGAATGCCCTGCAAGCTATGGAAGGAACAGGAAATTTATCACTTGAAATAAAAACCGTAAACTTGGAAAACAGAAAAGACTATACCGCAATTAAAGTAACGGATGACGGATGTGGAATTGAAAAAAAAGATTTGAAAAATGTCTTTGAACCTTTTTTTACCAATAAGGATAAAGGAACCGGTTTAGGTTTGGCCATTGTCAGTCGTATTGTTGACGGTTATGGCGGCAAAATAAAAATTGAAAGTCAGATCAATCAGGGCACGTCCATTACGGTTTGGCTGCCCTGTAACTAAGGTTGAGTCTCGGTAAAAAAGGAGTAACAGCATGGCGAAAATTCTGGTTCTGGATGATGATCAAGGCATGAGAGAAGTTATGGAAATCATGTTGACCAAAGAAGGATATGACGTCACAACCTCCGATAGCCCCGTGAAGGCGATCAATCTCTGTCGCAAAACAGCGTATGATTTAGTCATCACCGATTTGAAAATGCCCAAAATCGACGGCATTGAATTTCTGAAAACTATCAAGGATCATCGGCTGGAAACGGTCGTAATTTTAATTACCGCCTATGCTTCGGGTGAAACAGCCATCAATGCGATGAAAGAAGGCGCTTATGACTACGTGGAAAAAGGCAACATCGAAGAAATAAAGCAGGTCGTTCGTCAGGCTTTGTTGAAAAATGGTCTGGTCAGTGAGAATCAGATTACGAAGAACGAAACAGCTGAAGAATCTTTTTGCGGTATGATCGGAACCAGCAGGGAAATGGCCAAGGTTTTTGCGACGATTCAAAAGGTGGCCAATACACCGGCAAATATTCTAATCCTGGGAGAAAGCGGTACCGGCAAGGAGCTGGTTGCCCGCGCCATTCATGCTAATTCTTCCCGTTCCAAAATGCCGTTTATGGCCATTAACAGCGGCGGCATTCCGGAGAATCTGCTGGAGAGTGAATTGTTCGGTTACATGAAGGGGTCATTTACCGGCGCTTATGCCGATCGGGCGGGACTTTTCGAGTTGGCCAAGGGTGGTACGGTTTTTCTCGATGAAATCGGTGAACTGCCGCCGGTCCTGCAGGTTAAACTCCTGAGAGTCGTGCAGGAAAAAACATTCCGCCGCATTGGAGGGGGTGAAGATATTAAAGTTGATGTGCGTATTATCTCCGCCACAAATCAAAACCTTCAGGAAAGAGTAAGAAAAGGTGAATTCCGCGAAGATCTCTATTTTCGTTTGAATGTAATTCCTGTTCAGATGCCGCCGCTCCGGCAAAGAAAAGAAGATATCCCGCTTTTAACCAAGCATTTTATTGAAAAATATGCCCGAGAATTTAATAAAGAAGTGAGGACGATTTCCTCTTACGCGATGGAATTGCTGATGGGATATGCTTTCCCCGGCAACATTCGTGAACTGGAAAACATCATTGAACGAGGCGTAGCGATGGAAACATCCAATATTATCTTACCCGAGAGCCTGGTGTTGTCAACCGAGATTTATCTGGATATTCCTGACCAGGGCATCGATTTAAACGCTGAGCTGGAAAAGATCGAAAGAAAAGCAATAGAAAAAGCTCTTCAAAAAACAAAAGGGGTAAAAATAAAGGCTGCCGAACTGCTCGGTGTCACCCTTGATTCCTTGAAATATCGCATCGAGAAACTTGGGGTGGCGTGAAGCTCCAAGGGGCGCTTTCGGGATGGAATGGTCACGAACAGGAAATATTGAAACCCCGTAAGTTTCCCGTGTAAGGTTCTTCTATAAATTCTACATGATCAACACGGGCGGCGGGTGGACCTGTTTTACACCAGGCGATCATTTTATCTACGTTAG
>CAIVDK010000174.1 GCA_903904655.1 uncultured delta proteobacterium
AAGTTGCACAAAGTTTCTGACTACGAGATGAGCAAGCACTTCGCCGGTGAATGCCTTGGTAATGGAGCCGATCCGCACTACTGTGTCACCATCAGGTGACTTGCTACCCTTGCCGGCTTGTTCGCCAAAGCCGCGAATTGACATCTCACCGTTACGCAGTACGCCAGGCGAAGGTGAATAACATCGCTGCGGCAATCGCAACACACCGGATGGTGAGGCAGACACTGCCAGGACATGTTACGGTTTTCATCATCTTAATCCAAAGAGAGTATTTTATGGCGCAAGAAAAATCGATAGTCGCGCATAACGCTATATCTACAAAGAAAGATTATTTTTTACAAGTACGCCAGAACCGGATGAACTTTTATGGCACTTTGCCGGTTCTAGACAATCTTTAAAGACAATTCCATCAACTGCTCGATACTGACCTTCGACGGCGCATCGGACAACAGACAGGCTGCTTTTTGTGTTTTCGGGAAAGCAATCACGTCGCGAATCGATTCCGCCTTTGTCATAATCATGGTGAGCCGATCCAGACCGAAGGCAAGGCCTCCGTGCGGGGGTGCCCCGTATTCGAGAGCATCCAGCAGAAAACCAAATTTCAGCTTCGCTTCTTCGTCACTCAATCCCAGCGCGCTGAAAACCTGCGCCTGAACGTCCTTGCGATGGATACGGATGCTGCCGCCGCCGACCTCTGAGCCATTAAGCACCAGGTCGTAGGCTCTGGCTCTCACTTTTCCGGGATCGGTGGTCATCAAAGGCAGGTCTTCGATAAACGGCGATGTGAAGGGATGATGCGTGGAAACAAAACGTTTGTCCGTTTCCGAATATTCCATCAGCGGAAATTCAGTAATCCAGGTGAAGGCCAGCGTTTCAGGATCAATCAAATTAAGCTTCTTGGCCAGATTGATTCGTAGATTGCCCAACGAGTCATGAACAACCTTTGCTGTGTCTGCGACAAAGAAAACAACATCGCCTTCTTTAGCATTCATCGCCTGGCCGATTGCGGAAACTTCGGCAGGTTGGAGGAATTTAAAAATGGGGGACGTCCAATCGGTTGCGTTGACTTTTGCCCAGGCCAGTCCTTTAGCACCGTAAATGGCAACAAAATCTTTCAGACCATCAAGATCCTTTCGTGACAGGCTTGCGGCGTTTTCGGCCTTGATGGCTTTAATCAGTCCGCCGGAAGCTGCGACTTCCGTAAACAGCTTGAAACCGGAGTCTTTCACGATAGCGGTGAGATCTACAATTTCCATGCCGAAACGCACATCGGGGTTATCTTTGCCGTAACGGCTGATCGCGTCGGCATAGGTCAGTCTGGGCAAGGGAAGCGAAATTTCCCTGCCCATGCATGTTTTAAATATTGTCGCCATCAGGCCTTCCATCATATGCATAATATCTTCTTCCGTGATAAAGGACATCTCGACATCAATCTGTGTAAATTCGGGTTGGCGGTCGGCACGCAAATCTTCGTCGCGGAAGCATTTCACAATTTGAAAATAGCGGTCGAATCCTGAAACCATCAGCAGTTGCTTGAATATCTGCGGGGATTGAGGCAGGGCGTAAAACATACCTTTGGATACGCGGCTGGGTACCAGATAGTCACGCGCGCCTTCCGGGGTGCTTTTCGTGAGGAATGGCGTTTCGACTTCGATAAATCCATTGTCTTCAAAATAGTGACGGGTTGCCGAAGCCAGACGACTGCGCAGAAACAGGTTCTGCTGAATGGCCGGACGGCGTAAATCCAGGTAGCGATATTTGAGTCGGATATTTTCCGAGATTTCTTCATCATCGAAGGAGAAGGGTGGTGTTTTAGATTCGTTCAAGATTTCCAATTCGGAAATGACGATTTCCACCTGGCCGGT
>CAIVDK010000175.1 GCA_903904655.1 uncultured delta proteobacterium
CCGGTTAGGGGCCGTTAAGAAATAATTGTTAAATTTCTATCCATTTCGTTACGGCCCCTTATGCCGGTTATGATATTAAAAAGGAACATCAAATGATAGATCCATCCAAGACAAATACTGAACTGATCCAAGAAAATGCTCTATTAAAACAGAGAATCCAAGAACTGGAACGAGCTGAATCAGAGCGCATCCGGAGGGAAGAAATCTACAAAGGCAGAGAATTGAAATATCGTTCGCTCCTAGAACATTCGAGCGACGTCGTGTTTTGCGTCGATCAAAAAGGGGAGTATAAATTCGTGAACCAGGTACTCGCCACGACATTCGGCAAAACTCCCGACTATTTTCTGGGCAAAACATTTTGGGATATATACCCGAAGGAGCATGCAGACCAGCGTCAGGCGGTAAACATCAAGGTTTTCAAGACCGGCGAGAGCCAGTCATTGGAAGTTGTCGTGCCGTTGCCGGGCAGAACCCTGTATTATATCGCAAAAGCGAATCCAGTGAAGGATGAAACAGGGAAAGTGGTATTGAGCGTCATTCACGCCATTGATATCACCGAGCGCAAGCAAATGGAGGATGTACTGCGGGAGAGTGAAAAGAAATACCGTGAACTCAGTATTATCGATGATCTCACGAAGCTTTACAATTCCAGATATTTTCATCAGCAGCTGAGGATGGAGATTGATCGAGTAAATCGCTACGGGCAGCCTTTAACCATGATGCTCCTGGATCTCGACAATTTCAAGGCATTCAACGACGCGTACGGCCATGTTGAGGGAGACCAGGTTTTATTCCGAGTCGGTCAGGTGGTCAAGAGATGGCTGCGCCAAACAGACTCCGCATACCGTTATGGCGGAGAAGAATTTACCATCATACTGCCCATGACAACAAGCGCGGACGGCGCCGCCACGGCGGAGAGAATCAGGACGGAATTCAAGAAAGAGATTTTTATCCCGGAGCCGGGCAAACAGGTTCATATGACGTTGAGCATCGGCCTTGGGCAATACATACCGCAGGAAGATTTGAGGGCCTTCATTCATCGGGTTGACCAGCTCATGTACCAGGGAAAAAAGAGCGGAAAAGACAGGGTTTGTTGCGAGCCAAACACCGAAATTCAACGGATAATCCTCACTTCAGCTTATTCCAAGTTGCATTCAAAGAGTAACAAACCAATGTAGTCCGAACCTCGGGTCACCTTCAGGTGATTAGGTTCGCGTGTTTAACGGGTCTAATAACCTAAAGGTCACAAGCGACCCATACTACTGTTGACTTTTGACGGCGACTTGGTATGAGAACTGAAAGTTTCGGACTCATAGGAGAATGCAGCAAGCACCCCTTCCTGTAGTCCACAAATAGTCAACCTCGGCGAAAATGCTTGGTTTCAGCTGACGGGGGTGGGAGTTCGCGTATGAAAGGCATAGCGCCCTCATTATCCGCCGAGAAGCTGCTGATTTGAGCCAACGAAGATACCGCTTTGATTTTGAACAGGAATTAGATGATCTTGTAATCTTTCTCCCGGAACAGCCGCACACAGGCCGCGACCACAGCGGGGTCGTAAGACGTGCCACTTTTATGGACAACCTCCTCCAGCGCCGATTCCAAGCCTCTGGAAGAACGATAAGGCCGATGGGAGGCCATGGATTCCACCACGTCTGCGACGGCGATGATCCGCGCTTCCAGCCGGATGTCATTGCCTAATAGCCCTTTCGGGTACCCCGATCCGTCCAGCTTCTCGTGATGCTGCAGGATGATGTCTGCCACCGGCCAGGGAAACTCGATTTCCCGCAGGATGTCATAACCGGTTTGCGGGTGGTCTTTGATGAGGTCAAAGGCCTTATTGCTCAATTTGGCGGGATTGGACAGGATTTCGCTTGGTACTGCGATCTTGCCGATGTCATGAAGCGTTCCGGCCATACGCACGGCGTCGCATAGGTTTGGAGAAAGATCCATCTCCTGCGCAATCGCCCGCGAGAGATGGGCCACGCGCTTTTGATGGCCTGCCGTGTAAGGGTCCCGGCTTTCGACAACCGTCGATAAGGTCAGCGTGATCGCGCCGATGGATCTGTGCAGGGTTTCCAGTGTGCGCTTCAATTCCCTTTCATTGTGCTTCAAATCCGTCACGTCCCGGACAATGCCCTGGTATCCCAGGATAGCGTGATCCTTGCCACGTCGGACGGTTGCCGTCAGCAGGCCGTCCATCTCGGTGCCATCTTTTTTCTTCAACCGGAGTTCATGTCCCCGGACAGCCCCCTCCCGGTCCAGAATCTGTTGGAATGCAGTAAGGTCTTGAGGATCGGCATAGATCTCTGAAATTTCCGCGCCGATCATGTCTTCGATTTCACTTCCGAATGTCTCTAGGGCCGCCTGGTTCACGCCGAGGATTTTGCCTTCGGCGGTCCAGATGAGCACGCCGTCTTTGGAATCCTCAAAAAGGTTCCGGTATCTCTCTTCGCTTTCACGAAGCGCTTCCAGGGCCCGTCTGCGCTCTGTCGTCTCCCGGATAATGGCCGTAAAAATCCATGAGCCGTTATTGTTGTCTGCCGAGAGGGAGAGCTCAACCGGCCGGGTGGTTCCGTCTTTTCTTAAACATTCGAACTCGGCCGTCTTTCCCACAAGCTTTGCGTCCCCCGTGGCAAGAAACCGCTTGAAGCCTTCGAGGTGTTTTGCTCTGAATTTCTCCGGGATCAGGATATCGACCGGCTTCCCCATCATCAGCTCTTTCGAAAAGCCGAAAAGATCGGACGCCGCCCGGTTCCACTGAATGACCTGCATTTGTTTGTTGACGGAAACAATGGCATCGGTAGACGTTTCCACCAGCGCGCGAAAGCGCTCTTCGGTTTCCAGGAGCGCCTCTTCCAACTCGCGCCGCTTTTTCGCGGTATACTGGACATGAGAACCGAAGATGACGAAAAAACACAGCACAATCAAACGCTGCCAGAAACTTCTGGTATCGGCGCTCAGAAGCGTGTGCAGAAAAGAGGCATCCGCGGAGGTCAGGACTGTGAGAAGGACATCAACGATCCAGTAGGCTGCGCCCAGTCCCAGGCTGACCCAAAGCATGGACTCAGAGATCGTTCCCTGTTTGTTGATTTTTTCCTGCATCTGTACGGCTCCTGCGGGTTAACGCCCCTGCCCGCAAAGGGTGGAGATGAATGACGATATCGTAAAAAGAACATAGATTTAAAGGGGATGGAAGTCAAGGGAAAAGAGCTGGAGGCAAAATAATCGGTATCATTACGATAACTACCAGAACCGATAGATGGGCTTCCGGGGTAACAGGGGTGGCACGCAGCAGCCATGCGACAATGAACACAGGAGACCCTTGTCGATGCTCTACAGGAGAGCAACCGGTAAATTTAAGGAAACGAAATTTTACCGGGTCGGCAAGGGAGTCGGATTTGCCCATAGTACCGCTTGTATCCCAAGGACAACATAACCTTGGGAGAGGGAAGGGGCTATGTTATTCA
>CAIVDK010000176.1 GCA_903904655.1 uncultured delta proteobacterium
AAAGCGTTCACGGCGACCGCTGTTTAATCCGGCAAAGAGTTTCTTCAGAAATAGTTTGTACTCATCGCGAGTGGTAAAATTACTGCTTCCTCGGAGCAGCAGGGCCTGCTTAGCCGCCCGCTTTAACCGATAATTGCGTTGCTCCACATCGCCGTTTTCATTGGGGCTTGCGGCCTGCGTTTTGCGCCCGGATAGATTATAATGGTTGAGCAGCGCCTGGTAGCGTTGGGTGAATTCATCGGGATGCAAATCCTTTTGCACTGCCGCCGTCAACCGGTCTGTCTGGTGGGTATGCGGTACGCCGCCCAGTTCCCATAAAGCGGCCTGTAGCCCCTCGCTGAGACTTTCGAAGCTTTCGGAGAAACAGACGCTGCCCGTTTCCCAGTTGGAATACGTCAACACAAAATGATAGAGCAGATGATCGAATGGCTGGTTGGCAATGGTAATTCCCAACTTTCCCATATGGGTGTAGTCCGACTGTGCCAGTTCGCCCGGGTGGTGCAACTGGGGGAAAAATATTTCCTGTGAAGGGCCTTCCAGAGCACGCCAGCGTTTTACTCGTCGCTGTAGGGTCCGTAGTTGCCCGTCGGAGAACTTGCCGGGAAAGCGGCGCTGCAAATCATCGAAAAGCGTTTTCGCTTCAAAACCAGGATTCGCCGCGAGGTTGTCACGGACCTCGTCCCAATTGTTTCCAAATGGGTCGGTCCGGGTTTGCCATGTTCTCTCTTTCTTGAGTTCACTTGGCAACCTACCTGTTTTGCAATACTTCCGTGCAGTTTTTTCATCCATGCCGGTTTTATCTGCGGCAACAGCCTGCGTTATTTCCGTTTGCATCAGCTTGAATAACCTCCTCACCTGTTGATCAGTGACCATCAGTACCATCCTTATTTTTAAGATGGTAGATGGTTTACCATTCCCTAACATTCCGGGAATTATAATTGTCGTCAGACGGGAGTTTTAATTGTCGCTGATCAGTAGACAGCGTTATCTTCTATCTGGCTCCTGATTCGGAAGACAGGGGCATCGACGCGGACCAAATGAAGGAGTTGTCCGATGCCTTCAATCAGGAAATAGTCAATGCCCTGAGAGACAAGTATCTTTTGGTGTCTGATCCGGCTCCGGACGTTGCCCGGCTGAGAATTGCCATCACGGGATTGAAGAAAAGCAAGCCCGGAGTAAGCGCCGTGGCCTCTGTGATTCCTATCGGCATCGGCATCAGCCTCATCAGAAAAGGTGTTACCGGTTCTTATAGCGGCGGCGGAAACACGGCGGCGGAGTTTATGGCCCTCGATTCCATGACCAATGAGGTCATCGTCGTTGCAGTGGACGAGCGGTCCGCCGGCTACACGGAAAGATTCACGACCCTTGGCGCAGCGAAAGGCGCCTTCAAGTTATGGGCGGAAAGGATCAGAAAATTCATGGACGATACCCAAGCCGCCAAATAGAGCTGAGAGGAAAGCCGGCAAACAGGGAGGTATTAAACAGACAGATTTTCGCTAAGGAGCAATTCTAGACGCGTAGAAAAGATGAAATCCGTTGCCAGCTTTCGGGGATGATCTCCTGGGAGCGGGCGACGTTGTAAAGAGTTTCGAGAGGAAGCGGTGAATGGGTGAGATTGGCAAAGGTCTGCGTCCCCGGACAAGGAGTGGCCATCCTCCAAAATATGTCAGATATACCGCTAATTACCAATCGAGTTCCCAGTCATGTTCCGTTCAGGATTAAAATTAAACCGGCTTTATAAAAAAGCCATTTGGATACCTCTAAAATTCTTTCCTCCTTTTTGGGAGACCTGCTATGTGACCATTCCCAAAACCAATCGTCTACTAAAATTGCATGGCTAGCTTAAACCAGATATAGTCCCCTTCCAAACGGTTGCTTACATCAAGTTCAGGAAGCCACTTGATTTCCGCTACCAGGTCTTTCTGCCAGAGCTTCG
>CAIVDK010000177.1 GCA_903904655.1 uncultured delta proteobacterium
GACTTATATATGCATTACTCAAAATGTCAACGCGGATTATCATCGGCGTTCTGCAACAAAATCAATTAAATTAAGCTTTTCATTGGTCGCGTTCTGTAAATGATAATTCGATTTAATGCAAGAAAAATATTGGAAATGATCGGGGCGATTAGATTTGAACCACCGGCGATCTGAATCCTATTCGTTTACAAATTAATCATCCAAGCACCTCCAGCATTTCGGCTACAACCACGACGCTGCCCTCGTCTTCGCAAGTTAGTTCTATAGGTTTGAAATCCTTATTGACGGGCTTTAGTAAAACTTTAATATGCCGCCAGGTTCCATCTTCGGAGACTGCTTTTTCGCTCTCGTAGCGTTTGACCGTGAAGCGCTGTCCGGTTTCCGGATCGTCCACATCACGCAGTAATACAACCACGGTTCTCCCCTGTCGCGTCCCCTCGACGGGAGAACCAAAGAGGCAATACGCGCCGTCAGGTATGTTGGGTTCCATGGATTTACCGACTACCTGCGCCACAAACATTCCCTTGCACAAGCGTCTGTGCGTGTTGATCTCTACCCAATCATAATCCCACTCGCCGTCGCCGACAGTCTGCGGTTCGCCGAAACTACCAGCCGCCACCTTCAGGGGTATCAGCGGGACGCAATTTGTAAAGCGTTCCTCGGGTTTTGGCCTCACCAGATGGAGAACAAAACCCTTTGCCGCCGCATCCGCCTTTTTCAACTGTTGAAACCATGTTGTATCTTTTCGCAGAGCATCCCGGATATTACCTGCATTCAGAAAACCGGCCAGTCTGCGGAAGTGTCTTGTCATAGCGCCTTCGTCAAAAAGGTCGCTAACGGCAATTTCGATCACCTCGTAGCCATTGTTGCGCAGCCAGGAGCGGATGCGTTGATCCTGCACTGCGGTGGCGGCGTTTCCGTGCAAATGGCCGCTTAAACCGTCCAGATAAATGCACACCCCTTCATCCTCGTCATGATGATGCGCTCGGTAGATGACATCCGGCGTGGTTGTTCCGATGGCACGGTCAAGACGGATCTGCCGTCCGCGAATGCCTTCTTCGAAACCGGCGGCCAAAAGAAGCTGTCTCAAACGTCGTTCCGCTTCATTAACCGGATGGCTTCCTTCTTCATGCGACGGAGACGGCTGTTTTACCGGAATCTCATGGCTCACAGACAATCGTCTTCCCCACATGGCAAGTCGTTCCTGCGCGATTTTACGGTCTAGGTATTTATGGTAATAGCCATTGCGGAAGGTTTGCAGGCAATCAATGCATGATTTTTCGCAGACCGCCGGACAGGTTTGAACCACGTCTTGCGCCACCGCGGCAATTTCTTCAAATCGATCACAGATCTGATCAAGAAGTCCTGAGCCGCCGGGCATGGGATCCCATAAAAGCGCATCGACCTCGTCGCGATCGACATGACCGATGACAAGAATCTGCAAATCATCCAGGTGCATGTCCAGCACCCGCGCCGCCGCAAACCGCAAGGCTTCGAGGACACTGTATGCGGTTGTTTGATCCGGACATGCCGGCAAAGACAAGACGTCGGCAACAACATCGGCAAAAAAGCCGACAGGAATAATTGGCTTCCCGCATCGTTCCTGATGCGTCTGCATGAAATGCTCACGTTGTCGCTCAGAGGAGAGCGGTGAAATGCTTTGCCCGCAGACGCGGCATACCGGGTAGCCGATTCTGTCGAAACGATCGATCGCCGTGGTCGATCCGACATTAACCATCCTCAGCCTTACGCCACGGCGATGGTGAACAGTCTGAACACCCCAGCGGTAAGCCCTGCCGCCGTTGTGCTGGTCACGCTCCATTCCGTAAACAGCCACCCCCATCTGGAATCGAAGCTCCTCTTCATCTGAAATATGCGACTGATGAACCAGATCGACATCGCAGATGGCAATCGTCGGCAAGACTGCGGCCCCCAGGGTCGTTGACGGCGCGCCCAGATTCGTTTCTTTTACCGCCTGTCGTTCTCTGGAAACCTCAAAAACCGACATCTCAGCCCTTTGCTCGTCTATGTCGCGATGAAACCGGCGGGCGACAAAACGGTTCCCGTTGGCGTAGATCAAGTTGCCCGGCACATATTCCCTTAGAGCAAAACCGGGGGGCCGGGGCAATACAAACGCCATGGCGCCGGTGCGCCAGAATGGAATTTCAGCCGTGCCTAAAATAGAGCCGACCTCCAGGCCATAGCCGGGGAGGAATCCTTCCGCCGCCAGTACGCCAAACGTATTGACGTCATCATACCCCTCCGCTTCACGGCGGGTGCGCCTCGCCGTGCCTTTCAAACGTTTCACGAGGGCATCGCAGCGTCTGAACAGGGCTTCGTCTTCCGGTTCCAGATCACCCTGCCTTTCCCGGACACCATTGAGTCGTCGAATCTGTTCCAGCGCCCACAGCAGACGCCGTTCCAGGCGTGCAAGCACATCCAGGAGCGAATCGGTCATCCCTTGCACATGAGCGCGAAGGACCTCCGGCCTTGTCACATCCGCATCCGCCGCCGGCCATCCCTGTCGAAAGACGCGTTCCACATATTCGCAGAGGTCATCGACATTTTGTTCGATTAGACTTCGCAGAGGGGTAAGATCCGCAAGCTTATCCCTGACACGACCGCCGTCAAAGAGATATGCGGAAACCTGATCAGGCAGACACCTTTTCAGCGTATCTTCGATATCCTGCCGTTCAGTCGGTGTCCGGGAGCTGTCACGCATAAATTGATGCAGCCTGGTTACAACCGCTGCATGGACATGCTTGGCAACCATCAGTTCATTGCGCAGGTTGAACGCGGGTGGATCAACCTGACCAGCCAGAAGTTTGAGTGGTTCGGCAAAATAGGCGCGGTCATGCGAAACCGGCCGACAATAGGTAATATCGACCGCCATGCGGTGTCGGCGGCCGGCGCGTCCTGCCCGCTGCCAGTAATTGGCGGGCAATGGCGGGACATTACGCATCAGAATGGCGTCGAGTTTGCCGATATCCACGCCAAGTTCGAGGGTTGGCGTACAGACAAAGGCGTTGACTGCTTCCGAATCGCCCTTGAACAGATTTTCAAGGCGTTCCCGTTCATCATGGGGCACCATAGCGGTGTGCTCTTCAGGACGGAGCATGGAATACCCCTGATCCAGGAGCTGAAGGTCATAATTGTCGGGATCTTCACGAACAAATTCCAGGCCGCCATCACAACGCCAGGCCGGGCAAAGCATATTAGGTGACCGCCGTGTCGTCCGGCGGCGGCAGTTGCGGCAGCGATAAACCCCGTGATTTTGCTGGAGGCGCAGCACATCGGCATTAAGCTGATAGACGCCGCTGACATTCGGCAGAGGATTGCCCTTTGACCCCTTGAGGCGGACCGGCACGAGCAATTTTTTGTCCACGAGAAACCGGAACAGCCCTTCCAGAAATCCTTGTGTATTCTCCGAAGGCACTCCCCACTTTCTGGCCATCTGACGGATCGTCGTATCGCCGCGCTCGCTGAACCACTGCGCAACTAATTCCTGTTTTTCATTCATCTCCCGATGGAACTTTGTGCCCACAGGGGCGCCCAGTTGAGGCAGGTATCCCTGTTGGATTTCCAGATCGCCATCCATCCAGTAGTGAGTAAAAACCTCCCTTTCCGGATCGAAAAGAACGCGCTTGCGGCGTAAATAATCGAGAAGACCGGCAACGCCATCGCGGAGATCCTCGGGAGGCATGCCAAGAGCATGGGCATTTTCCTGTATCCACGGCAATGCCGGGTTGAGTCCTTCATAGTCCACCTTCATCCGTCCCCAGGGTTCAAGTCCGATGGACTGCCTGGCGGAAAGCGTGACTTCCCGAAGCACTTGAATCCGGAGAAATTTACGGCGCTCCTGTTCGTGACGGCCGCCGCTGCCTTCGCGGCGGACAACCTGCCAGACTTCGGGGACAAGAGCGCGCGAGAGGGATTCATCCTTTTCCAGAATTTCGTCAAGATGCATGGCCAGATCGCCAATGGACATGGCCCCGCCTTTGAGGCCGTCAGCCATCAGTGCGCGAAGGCGGAAGCGGCGGGCGTGGTCCTTCATCCATCCTGCCTGGAAGGCCGCATCCTGACGGTTGTCGCAGAAAACCAGCAGACGGGGCCTCTCCGAGTTGTGCACCATATCCTGCGCCAGGACATGAACGTCCGCAACATTGGTGGCGCGGACGGGACGGGCCGGTTCCCTGTAAGTCGTCCCGATAACCCGTCCATTGGCTCCGCAGGACAGGCAACTCGTGAGGAAACCCGGATTGTCCTTTTTCTGCCGGATGGCATAAAGCACAACCGGAACGCCTGTCATCCCGCAATGGCAGCAACGGCTGACACTGGTTGGATGCGCGGCGCCGCAGTTCCGGCAAAAATGGAGTGCGGCCGTCCGCTCGTGGTCATCAAGATCTTCGTCCTCACTGCCGCCCACGATGCGATCCAGTAATACCACACGCCTGCCGCCCTGGCTTTCTTCCAGAGGCAGCCAGAAGAAACCGTCGCCGTCAGCCTCGCCGCCGCCGGGACGCCGTCCGGAAAAATCAAAGTCCTTCAGATAAGTAATAAAATAATGCTGTCCGCAGGTGGTGCAGGTGGTTACGGGGAAATGAGCATTTTTTTCCTTCTCGCCTTTCGCCTCGATTTCATCTTCGGCAGCGAGCCAGAGCTTCGGCCCTGCTTCACTTTCCGGAAAGGTCACAACAGCGCCGCTGATACCCCGAATAAAGCCATGCACAACCGGTCGAACGAGCGGCCTTCCTTCCTTTCTTGCCGCCGCACCCAACGTAAGCCAGGATAAAATTTCAGCCTCGTTTACGGATCGGCCGATTTTCTCACCTATCATTTCAGGGAGTTCGTGAAGCGGACGGGGCAAGGCAAGCGACTCGCTCAATTGAAAGACTAATTCATTTTGTGCAAGGGCGTCATACAAAACTGCCGGACAATTTCCCGCCGGAAGATTAGCTGAAGCCAGGTCGTGATAGACCGCACGCAGCGCCATTCCAGCGCCATTAATATCTTCCACCGCCGACACGCAAGCATTAAGTATCTCGCCCGTATCCTTCTTGGGAAGAGGCGGCGTTTTGCGTTTGGGAGACCATACCTCCTGTTCATATGCTTCACTCACCGTGACGACCGACGCCTTGTCCACACCAAAAAAGCGGCTGGCAAAATCACTGGCGGCATTCGGGTTCCTCTGATCCGCAATGGTTGCAGATGTGGCAATACAAACCGTGTCCCGTTCATCCCGGCTGCAAAATGCCCGCAAACGGCGGATGAGGCAGGCTGTTTCAGCTCCCTGAGCGCCGGCAAAGGTGTGGGCCTCATCAAAGACCAGAAAATCAAGTCTGGCATCGGCAAACAGTTCGATGTCCCGCTGACGCGTGAGCAGCAGCTCCAACTGCTTCACATTGGTCAGCAGAATGCGCGGTTGACGACCGGCCTTGCGCATCATCTCACGCGAACAGATCTCTTCCGGAGGATACACCGTGTCGCTCCGTTTTTCTCTTCTGATTTCGGCAAGCTTAGCCTCATAATCGGCCAGGGACGAACCGGCTGGCAAGCGGATACCGGCAACTTCCGCCTCCCGCTCAGGGGTCTTTCCCACGTACATGCCGAAGGGAATGCCCGTGCCGGCCAGAAGAGACCGCAAACGCCCAAGCTGATCTTCCGCAAGCGCATTCATGGGATAGACAATGACGGCGCTGATTCCCAGCCCTACTCCCTGATCGCGTAATTCGAGACATTTGCTGATCACCGGATAAAGAAAGCACTCCGTCTTTCCGGAGCCCGTTCCTGTTGCAACGAGAGTTGTCCGGGCGGCATGAATGGCCCGAACAGCCTCTTCCTGATGTCCGTATATTCTCGTGATCTCTGATGGAATGCGATGGCGCATGTGGGGATGAAAGATGCCTTCTTTAATCAGGTCTTCTACAGCCGCACCCTGCCGGAAGGGCCGTGAGAGACTGATATACGGTCCTTTCAGGAGAGGCGAATGGCGCGTTTCATCCAGGGACAGCAAACGGCGCATCTGCGTGTGCAGCCTTGCATCGGCAAAGGGATAGGCGGTTAACTGGTAGCGGAGAAAACTCCGGACAACCTTTTCGGTAAAGACGATGGGGTTCAGTGCCATGATCTGCCTTGGTTAATGTGAGCCAAAACGAAAACATCTAAACATCAAGCTGCGCAACAGATATACCTAATGCAGTTGCCACTCTCTCAAGCGTTGTTCTTCGCGGTTTTGCGCCGGACTTTTCCAGCTTGGCAACAGCGGCTTGACTCACGCCCATCCGGACGGCAAGCGCTCCCTGCGTAATTCCCATATGCTCGCGCCATGCTCGAATGACAGGCACAGCCCGAAGGACATGTGCTTCGACAACCGCCTGCGGGATGCCGGCGGCATGGGTCTTTTCTCCATCCAACAAGGGGCGGATAAGTTCAAAATCTTTCCAGGGCACAAGCACAAACGCCGGTTGGCCCTGATATTCAATTTTCTGATAATTAGTAGGTGTTTTCATCTCGTTTCTTGACCTCTTCGATACTAACGATGTTGACTGCCTCAAACACATTGAACAGGACCCGCCAATTTCCGATACGAAGGCGGTGTGTTGGTTCGTGATCCGTCAATCGTTTCACGTTGGAGCAGTCCGGAAATTGGGACAAGCCTCTCGTAGCCTTCAGAATGCGTTCTTGAACGACACGGTCACCAATTTTCTTGAGTTGCTTCACTGCTTTCGGCTGCCAGATCACGTCCATGGGATATTATTATAACCTTATATAACCAATAGTCAAGATAAAAGGGAATTAAATGTTATATCAATGTTCAAGTGATGATATTCGCCAAAGCAAACCACCTTTCCCAAAGGTTCGATCCGGTCACCGATTTCATTCAAGCTTTTTGATTATATACAGCATTCCTGCACAATTCACAAGACATGCCGATGTAATAAAAATCCAGCTTGACATGAGAAATATAGTCATCTAATATGACCAACATGGAGGCATGTTATGAAGCAGTACAATATTGCGGAAGCAAAATCTCATTTTTCCGAGCTTATCAAACTGGCTTTGTTGGGTGAAGAGGTTGTGATTGCGCGGGATAACAAGCCAATCCTAAAGCTGGCGCCGGTGGCGGATATGAAAAAGGCGAGACAGCCCGGTTCAGGTAAAGGTCAGATTCTTTCAATTGCCCCCGACTTTAATGAGGTGCCGGCGGATTTCAAGGAATATGTCTGATGGCACGTTTTCTCCTGGATACGCATGCATTCCTGTGGTGGATCAGCGATGCTCCAGAACTGACGGCAGCAGCCCGCGCGGCGATTGCCGACTCCAGAAACGAATGCTTCCTGAGCGTGGCCAGTTGCTGGGAGATGGCCATAAAATCGAGTCTCGGCAAGCTTCGTCTGACAAAACCCGTTGAAAAATTTGTGCCGGAACAACTGACGGCAAACGGTTTTGGCCTTTTGAATATCGAACTGCGCCATGCTGCAAAGGTGGAGAATCTGCCCTTTCACCATCACGATCCGTTTGATCGTCTGATTATTGCCCAGGCGATAACGGACAGGCTGACGATTGTATCGGCCGATAGCGCCTTTGCCGATTACGGTGTAAAACTTCTCTGGTGAAACATTCATGACTGCGCCCGTCATTATTCATACGAATACATCTACAAAATTCCATGTGCCAAACATCTTAGCGCTATGTTCTCGATGGTGTCCAAATCCCCCGATCCTACGACCCAGATTTGTAATCTGATCACCGATGAGCTGCGCTTTTGACAGCTCATCCCTCAGTAAAGGCAACGGCATGCTCCCGCATGAAGTCCTTAAGGGCATCGACATGAACGCAGTGACCAACGTGAAGGAAGGCACTATCCTTGACGCGCTTCTTGATGCCGTCGCGTAGCACATCCATGTTCACGTCGAAGGTGAGATCAAGATGTTTGGTGCTTGCCTGCATTCCCCAAATTCGCCCCTCGGTATCAAAAGCAGGGCCACCACTTTGGCCTCGGAGCCCAGGCGTCGAGAGCTCAAAGCCAGTAACAACACCGGCGGTATCGCGGAGGCGACGAGTCACCATACCCTCTATTGGAAAGCGTGGTGTCTGCTTTTGTCCCACCTGATTCCAGTTGATTGTGTCCGTCATAGCGTCGTAGGAGAAATTGGTGAATTCGGGAAAGGGGAAGCCAAGACGACAAAGGAACTGGCCCTGCTTCAGGTCCACTCCAGTCCTTGCAAACGTGGGAAAGGTCGTGCAGTTAAGGGTAGTGAAACCCGCGAATTTAAGGAGCGCAATATCGAGGGCGGGATGCACCTTCAGGGAAACATTTAGGGGCCCTTCGACACAGTTGACGAACATGTTTTTAACCTCGACAACTGCGCCTTTGCCAAATCTATGTTTACACTCGATTTCTTTCTCGACATGGCGTCTCTTCTTTCCCGCCAGAGTATCGCGTTCTGCTTTAAATGACTGGTAACGTTGCTGAAGTTGGTCCGCCGCGACAAGTTGCTCCGCCACATGACGGCAGGTCAGCGCCCAACCATCAGCGTTGATAAAAAAGAGCGTGGCAGCACCCGGGTGAACATCCGTGGATCCGAAAAAGCGAAGAATCGTGTGGATCGGCCTGGTGAAGTCAGCCACTTTCTCTATCGCTGCTACAAACATGGGAATACACCTCACATTGGTTGGATAGTTGTCCTTATGTTACACGCAGTGCTTTTCGCTGAATCCATAACGCTTCTGTGGGCTTGATAACCAGGACGTCAATGGGTCCACCAACTGTTTTGGCTCGGGGCTGAAAACGGAGAGCATCAATAGTTGATCGGATCGCAAAGATGGAAAAATCGATTGCGTCTTGAAGTGTGAAAAAGCCCCAAGGAATCGGATGTACCGGAAAACGGGCAACCACATTACCATTTGCATCAAGTTGCCCAACCGGTTGAACAAGACGGGCTAGAATATCAATTTCGCCACCCCAAGAAGCCCCTTGTTGACCTACTATATTGACTCTTTGTACCGCATTTCTAACCACATCAACAGTCCAGATTTGTTGTTCCGAACTTTGCTGCTGGGCTTTATAGCCAGCGACATGAAATGTTGTCTCGGGAGGGGGTTGGAAAGTCTGAAAATATTTGAGAAGCGCTGGGGCAACCTGATCGACTGCCAATTGCTGGGGAACAACTATGTCATTAATAAACGATTCTAAGTACCCAGCAATTGGAACGCCACTAATATCTGCTGCCCCACAAGTTGAAATCCCAATGTTTGTGGGTGTCAGGAAGGTTTTGTAATTCGAGTCCGATTGGCCCACAGAGAGATGAACGGTTTGTCCCTGTCCGCCTGTTTGCTGCATGTTAAGCGAAAGACGTGAATCACTGGCCATCACAATCCCTTCACGAACATATAGTGTGATAATCAGGCTCATGTTCTTTACCTCCATTCATTTTTTCATAAAACCTCAACGGTCTATAAACTAAAGCTGTTTAGATTGCCGTTATTTTCACACCAGAAATTGTACCGTCGAGATGCAGTCGAAACTGCTTTGATGCACCTTGCACCGTATCGCTTATAACTGAGTATTCCAACTGCCATTCGCCCGGTCCCTGCAATCTTGGGATAAACTGTGTAGAATCTGTGAAAGCATTGAACTGTGGATTATTGGGATACTTGTATGGTAGCCAAAACGCATCGAGTTTCCTTGTTCGTTCAGGAGGGATTGTTGCGTTCGGCAGGGTATAGCCGGCCCACTTAAATTCGGCCGCCTCAAAATCAACGCGAGCCCCCGTTTTGAGATCATTTACACATTCCAGATATCCATAGACGTTTCGCGCGGTTTTCATAAGATGGTTATTCCTAATGAGAAGGTGGTAGAAGTCAGCATGAACATTTTCTGGCTGACGCAGTACGTTTCGGTGAACGTTCACTTCCGCCTCTATACTGAGGCTATTCTTCCAGTTTGATGACCATTTCCGATCCTTTACAACTTCAAGAACCTTCGCAGGTAATGTGCCTCGGTCATTGAACCTTATGCAATTCGCCTGCATAAATGCGAGTATCCCCTCAAGAGGTTTAACTCCGTCTTCTTGAAAAGCAATGACGTCAATATCTTGATGGGCTGCAACCGCCAATTCCTGCTGTGAGAATACTGATCCGCGACAGCAATCAGGATTTGTAATACCTTGAATTTGCTCGCGTCGGAAATCGACAAACAGAAAAAATTCGGATTCTGCGAGGCGATTAAATATATTGTCCTTTAGGCCCTGTAGGGTTTGTTGTTTCGTCGCCACATACGGTTCAAAGCCCTCTTTGTCTAAAACCGCAGCTATTTTATGCGCGATTTCGACCTCTCCAAGATCTTCCCGTTGGCCACAACTAATGAATATCTGTGCTCGAAGACCCATGATTCACCTCCTTACAAAGTATTTCGACATGCAATCCCCCCACGATTCAGATCACTTCATTCAAAAAGCTTCCCCTGCTCACTTTTGTTATGACCATATGTCGCGGACGGCTCTGATATTTGTGGTGCCTTCTGTCCACCCTCTGGGGATTCGATGTCAGCGAGAAGCTGCTTGTAGCCCGTCTCACCCAGGAGGTTACGGGCGTGGAGATGGCACTCGCGCCAGGATTCATCGGGAGATTGGGCAAGCTGCCAGTCATAGAAACGGGGACCGAGTCGGCTGGCAACCGGTTGGAAATGTTTCGCCCGCTCATCGTGGCCAAGGTCGTAATCGGCAAGGCACAGCGTTTCGGGGAGCATCCAGCCTTCGCCGTCGTTCTGATTCAAGAATGCCTCAATGCCCTTCTCCCTGTCGCCGCCGCAGGCGAGGATCTTGTCTTCGAGATCGTGGAAGGCGACGAGGGTTAGGACGGTGTGACGGAGTTCGGGATCCTTATTTTTATCCACGCGCCAGAAACCCTTAGGTGCCAGCCCGTGGTCATCTCGAAGATCATCTACTGGTCGGTCGCAATCTGCGAGCACCGCTCTCAAATCGTCAGATTCCACATCAAACAGAGCAGCAATCAATGCATCAACAGCACATTTGAGACGGAGACGTTCAGTCGGAGTAGCTGCCCAGAACTTGCGCCACGGTGTTTGGTGAGATTCTCGCCGAGTGGCAAGCCAAAGTGGCGAAAAAACCTCCTGCGTTGCTGACAGACTCACAGCCACGTCCGTAGTTGGCACTTTCACTTTTCCTACGGTGGCATGGAGCAGCAGTGGAAGTTCTTCGATGACAAAGTAATTAAGGTGGAGATATCCTATTCTCTGCCGCGCTACAAAGTCGAGAATGAACGAGCCTAATTGGCACACTAAGAAAAGCAGGTCAGATGGAAAGGCAGTTTCCAGAGAGGGAGATGCATTTACAGCGGGAAAAGGTGGGACGATTGAACAAAGCATAGTTCTCTGATGAACTGCCGTTGAGATGTCCTTGAAAAGCAACCTTGCGAACCAGAGATGTGAATTCCCCTTGTTAACGGCAAACACCGACTCGCTCATGAGATACTCTGGCCGCAGGTGCTTTGGAAAGTCGATTGGATCCCAGACTGCCCCTCTGCCTTTTCCTCTAACCCAACCTTTGGCTGCGAAATCGAGCAAATCAAAGGTTTTAGCACTGAACACAGGAAGGCCAATATCTGTCGCCGATTTTAACCAACTATGGCCGTCTCGTGATAGAAGAACCTCTGGCGGGAAATCGGCGCGTGGAATAGGTAGCATGTCGTAAGGCGGTAGTGCACAACGGCGCTCGTCGTCGATAAGCGGCTTTACGCCCAACTCGGCCCATAGTTCCCCAATCGGCCGCCAGTTTCCCTTGAGCCAGCGGCTGTATTCGTCGGGGCGGTAGCCATCGGTCTCCCACTTTGGTCGTGGTGGAAAGAGTTTTGAGTCGTTGGTCATATCGAACTCTCTGGCATACTGGATGCCCCAGCCGTCGGGGCCGTCGTCGCCAAGTAGAACAGAGTTAGCGTAGATTTTCTCCAGGATTTCCAGATCCCGTTTTGACTGAATTTCGAGGATGGCGAGCGATCTAGGGCTGAAACGGGCAACTTGCTCACGGCTGTAAGGCGTGGCAAAGTCCTCGGCGCGTTCCCAGTCTTCGAGCTTGCGGCGCATAAAGGCCGTGCGGATCGCCGCGGTGGTTCCGCCCTTCTGAATAATGACGGGGTTGAACTTGAAAGAACGATGAATCTCGAAGATCCCTTCCCTGTTTTCAAAGCCGAAGAGCCATTCCCAGCGGCAGCGATCGAGAAACAGGCGGCGCAATCCCCCCGTGCCGTGATCCGAGTAAAGGCCCGAGGGAACAATGAAGCCCAGGCGGCCGCCGTCACGCAGCAGAGCATGGGCCTGCTCCAGGAAGGCCTTGTAGAGGTTGATGTCCGCCGCACCCTGATGGCGGAAGGGGTGGGCCGGGTCGGCGAAGCCGCGGCTCTTTCTGCGGGCATCCCTCCAGCGGGCATGTAAAAGTTGGTTGTCCCGTCCGCGGGCGATGGTGAAGCGATCGCTGCTCGCCTCGTTTTCGTCAGGATCGCCGAAGGGGCTTGCGGCATATCCCATATAGTTCGACTGGGCGCGAAAGTCGGCATTATAATCAAGCCAACCCTGTTCAATGCCCTTAATGCCAAAATATTCGGTCTGGCGGCGCAAAGCGTCCTGCTTGCCGTATGTCCGATAAAGGGGATCAATATTGGAGAAGAACTCTTTCGAGTTGGGTTTGGCAATGTCCCATGGCGGGTTCCCGACGAGGGCGTCGAAACCTGAATTCTGGCCAGAAAAGACATCCGGAAATTCTATCTCCCAGTGAAAGAAATGTTTTTCCGCGGCGATCCGGGCGGCGATATCGCGGACCTCCGGCGGAGGATCGGCAAAGGTCGAGGGAAGAGGTGTATGGTCGAGAGCGTCCGCAGGCCAGAACCAGCAGGCACACCAGAGATCGAGGGCGGCTTTCAGAGAACGCCATCCCGGTGATCCGAGGATTTCCTCGCGGTATATCCGGGATCGTTCGGCGCTGTCGTAAACAGGCAGCTTGTGGAGTCGCGCAAGGACGTTCAAGACTTCGGCATGGACCGAAGCGGCTTCAATCTTTCGTGCTTCCGAAAAAGCAAGCGTGGGTGCATCAAGGAAATGCCGGAGGTCAGGCGTGAGCCTGTCCTTAACGAAAGCCTTAAGCGCCTTCGAGCGGGATTCTTTCTCGAAGTTGACGCCATTGGTGTGGCCCTTGTCGCCACCTTCGCGGTTCTTCCAGGCCATGACGGGATAGTGGCAGAAGGTGTCCAGCCACCCGCCAACCAGGCTGTTGCCGCATTTGATTTTGTGGTCAAGGAAGGAGAAAGGAAGCGTCCGATCCATCGTCTCGATCCAGAGAGACAGGCGGCACAGCTCCACGGCCAGCGGGTCAATGTCCACACCGTAAAGGCAGCGTTCCACAACATGGCGTCGAAGAATTGCCTTGGTGCGTATCTCGAAGTCGTCGTCATCAGGGCGGCAAGGTAAGAGTTCCTCGACGAGTCGTTCTTCAGAAGTTGCGTTATCCGTGGATGGCATGACAAGGAGTCGCGCCATGGCCTTTTCCCCATCAACGGTGATCCGGCCGTGATGATGCAGGGCTATGTAAAGAGCGTCGGTCAGGAAGCGCAGGGATGCGACAGGAAAACTGCCGGAGCCGCATCCAATATCGCAGACCTTGAGGGCGAGAATCGCCTCGGGAAGCTTGGGCGTCCAGGCGGCGGGCGGTGCGTCGAAATCGGGCTGTCCGTTCGCACACATCGGCGGATCGTACGCCAGGGGGCGTAGTGTCCGCTGGACGGTGGGCACGGCCAGGCCTGGGCGGGTGTAGAAGGTGCCTGCGCCTTTGCGTGTGCCGCCCCAGCGTACAAGGTACCATTCTCCCGGCAGGATAACCCGGGCAACAAGCTGTCGGGCTTTTCTGGCAATGGTTTCTTCATAAATGTGTTGTCTTTCCGGTGTCTGGCTGCCCCGGGGTCGGCGAACGAGATTCCCCACAGAAACGGCACGGCGCGCCCAGATCTCGGCACGGGTTCGTGTGACGTGGCGTTCATCGCCGGGTTCCGCAATGTCTTCCTCTGCTGTGAAATCCTCAGCGGCTGCAATGTCGTCATCGCCAGTAATAGCTTCATTTTCATTGAGGACTTCAGAATCATCGCTGCTGTCAGCAGATGCCCCTTCAGCGCCCTCCTCACTTTCTCCTTCGTCCTGTCCTGTGTCTTTCATTTTCTCCAGGAGATCGGTGAGGGCGCGGTCGTCCATCGCTTCCAGCCGGGAGAGCGGCAGGGCCGGCTGGTTTCCCACAGAGAGAAAAATAACCGGATCGCCGGGCGGGGCGGTCTTCAACTCGAAATCAAGGAGACCTTCATAAAGGATGCCGATGTATTCGCTGGAAAGATCGGAAAAGTCCACCGGCGCGGGAACCCAGATGCTTGTTCTTCCCTGTCGAAGCTTCACGCGTGTTCTCGTGAGGTGTTCCAGTAGGCGCTTGACGTCCCGGTCGGAGAGGATTTCTCTCTCGAAACAGGCGTTCTCGAAAACAGCTAGGGCCCGTGTGAGGCCGTCCTGTGAAGCGCCATCACCCGGGGCAAAAAGGTCTCCGCCATAAGCGGGAACGGGAAGCTTTTCGTGATGGGACCCCGAATAGACAAGACGAAAGAGGGCCAAAACTCTCGGCCAGGCATTCCAGGAACGGCCAAGGCGGTTACCACCGCGCGCCGCTACCTTTTCCAGGTCTTCGAGGAGACCCGTGATGCCATAAGCGCCATGATAGAGAGCATTGTCACGGGGCAGAAGGTCCCGTGATTCAGCGAAAAGCACCACCACAATCCGCATGACTATCCGCACGGCGGCCCGGTAGATTTCTGACGAATGAACGCCGCTGTTTTGTTCTTTTAAGACGTCGCCGTGGCTTTGGACAAGGATCTCGACGGCTTCCCGGACGCGCTCGCCAAGAATGGCCGAGAGTTCCGCCTGTCCTTTGCGGCTGTCGAGGATTGCCTCCAGAAGCGGGAACGTCGCATCTTTTACTGACGGCGTCCACAAGACCGGTGAAAGGAGAGTCCTTAAGGCAGTTACCTGGGCGGAGAGGTCGCCCTCTTCAAACCAGAGTTCCACATCCCATTCGCACCAGGCATCGAAATCGAGACCGGCAAAGATCAGACGCCACTGGCGGCCATTGGTCAGAACGGCAAGACGCTCGCCACCCCCGCGGAGCCATTGAATGACCTGGCTCAAAGACCTACGGCCGCGGCCAATGCCGAGACGGGTTTCTTCGTCGAGAAAAACGGGGAGCATCGCGCCGCTGGATGTGCGCCACAGTTGGCGGGGTGTTACCGTTTCACCCGTGATGACGCGGCTGCCCCATTCAGCGCCGACCTGGGGACCCCGCTGCCATGAACCTGTCGCGTCGGTAAAACCGCAGATTTCTTCCAAAACGAAGCGAACAAAACCCGCCCGGTCAGCGCTGCCATCGAGCAAGGCGCCCGCCTGGCGGCGCAATTCTCTTTCCTGCCATGCTGAAAGCGGTCCGGGCGCATGAGCCACTATTTTGCGCAAACGCGGCGCGTCCAGCAGGAGCCCTCCGTGGCGCAGGCGGTCCCAGCCGATCAGTTCAGAGCCGTTCATAACGCACCTCCGGGAAGCCGCACTTCGATGGCGACGGGAAAAACCTGAGCCGTGGCGGACATGGCGTGCCGTCGGGGAAACAGGTATCGTATGATACGTTCCCGCTCTTTTTCAAGCTGGATGCGCACTTCTTCGTAGTGGCGGGTGCGGCGGGCGATCTCCGCCTGCTTTTCCTCTATATAACGGTCGATGGCGTCGATTTGGGCATCTTCGTCAAAGAGTAGCCCCTGCCTGCGTTCCATCTTGAGCTTATCAATCTCTTTTTCGAGCTTTCCCAGTGTGTTCTCGGCAATCAGGGTTGAAACTTCGCCCTGGCGGCTGCGGTAGCGTTCTTCCTCCTGCCGGCGGGCCTGCTTACCGGAGACTTCGAGTTGTGCCCTGAGTCCGGTCGTGAGTTTTGCGGTGTGATCGGTAAGGAATCGCCTGATATCAGGGTAAACCTCATCGAGAAGGTCGCGGGCGCGGTCACGAAGCCGGACGTCGTTACCGACTGCGGCGCGGCGGAGTTCCCGGGCGGGGCGATGGGCAAGAGGCTCCCCGAGACTGCCGTTCCGGACAGGGAAAATGAGTGTTCGGACCCAGTGATGATAGGTCTCACGCAGGTCATTGATAGCCAGTTCTTCGATGCTGAATAGAACAAGCGCGTCAACGCCGGGTGGAACTTCTCCTTGATATACGGACCAGCGCGAAACTTCCTCGCCGCCACCGGGAAACCTGCGGCGCGTGAGGGCCGCAAGAGCCCGCTGCATCATCGGGTGCGACAGGTGCATCAGAGAAATATCCGGCCGGGGAGAAAAGATATTCCGCTCGCCGATTTGCCGCATGAAGGGTTCAGGGCTGAAGGCAAGTCGCGCAACGGGTCCACGGCCGCCCCTTTCGACGTTGCGTCTTAATGTGTCATCAATGATCTCGCTCCATCCGGAAAGTGCCGGATTCAAAACACGGTAGGTAGAACTATCAGACCATTTTTCAAACTGGGGACGGCCCGCTCGAATCGCCATTGCGCCTTCGAGGGTGTCCCGGAGCGATTCAGAATGGAGGTCGATCTCGGCAGCCAGTGCTTTGAGCCGGTCATCCGCAGCTTGGCCATCGGCGCCTGTTTCCACGGTATCGTCGGCCTCGACGGTTGCCCGGCCGCGGGCGGCGACAATGCGTTGGTCCAGATCAGCCTGAACAGAGGCAACGCTTTCTCCCTTGACTAACCGCCTGTGGGCCGCCTCGTCGAAAAGTTCGTTGGCAGATCCTAAATCCTCGCGGATTTCGTCAGCCTTGCGGATGACATGGGCGAGAAAGGTCAAGTCCTGATCCTGATCGGTAACGAAGTGATAGATCGTGACATCCCGGGCCTGGCCATGGCGATCCAACCGGCCATTGCGCTGTTCAAGTCGGGAAGGATTCCACGGGCAGTCGAAGTGAAGGAGTGTCCGGGCCGTCCACTGGAGGTTCAGACCTTCCGCGGCGGCATCGGTGGCCAAAAGAATACGCACGGTATGGGCAGGATTGTTGAAGTCCGTTTTCACAGAGTCGCGCTCTTTCTCATCCATACCACCGAACAGCATTAGAATCCGGTCGGCATCGTAGCGCTGCCGCAGGCGTCGGGTCAGGTAGTCGAGGGTGGTCTTGTATTCTGTGAAGATCACAAGGCGTTCGTTGTCCCGCCACGTATTTTTTTGCCGCAGGAGCCTGTCGATGAGATCGATGAAGGCATCAAAGCGCGCATCGGCGATTGGGTTCTGGGCATCGAGATCATTCCGGGCTATATCGAATCCCATGCCGGCAACAGCCTTGTCAATAGCAGTGATCTCCTCTCTCAAGTTCAGAGATACGACCTTCAGCCAGGAACCGACAACCCCCGCCGCAGTGGCCTCGCGGGATTGTGTTTCCCGGTCATCTCCGGTTTCCCGTTCAATGTTGCGTTTGGCTGCCATGACGTCGGTTTCTTCCGCCAGACTCCCCTCTTCCAGACCTTCGCGACAGCGCCGCCAGGATTCCGCAAAAGCCGTCGGACAGCTCAGAAGTCGCTTGCCAAGGATCTCGACAGCAAAACTACCGGCACGGCGACGACGGGTTTCTCCACTACTTATCAGTTTTCGGATAGCCGTGCGGAAGCCGTCAAAGGCAACGCTGAGGGCAACTTCCTGTGCGGAAAGTTTCAGGACCAGTGCCTGGGGTGGATTACGCCGACAGAATCGGGGCGGGTTCGTGCGGGCATTGATTTCCCTTTTGAGACGCCGCAGGACAACCTGCTGGATGCGTTCTTTTTCAGCTTTTTTCAGCTCATCCGTCTGGCTGAAGCGCACGGGATCGAGGATTTCCAGGAGGCCGGTGAAACTGCGGGTATGGCCATTGTGCGGGGTTGCGCTCAAAAACAGGCGGTGTTCGAACTGGGGTGCCAATAAGCGAAGCATACGGCACAGGTCGCTTTCATCCCCGAAGGGTGAAGGCATCAGGTTGTGACACTCATCGACAATAAGCAGGTCCCACGGCAGGTGCGGCGAGCCCTCCGGTGTGCGGCAGGCAGCCAGAAATTCGGTGAGGACGTCCTCCTGTCGCAGATAGTGATAAGATGCGATGATGCGGCTGAAGGACCGCCAGGGATTGGCATCCATGCCAAGTCGCCGACGCAGGTTTTGGCTTTCACCTCTGTCCACAAGATCGAATGGCAAGGAAAACTTGTCCCACATCTCGTCTCGCCACTGGAGACGCAGCGATGCCGGTGTCAGAATCAGGACACGCGAAATTCGCCTCCGGAGGAGAAGTTCACTCAAAATCAGTCCAGCCTCAATCGTTTTGCCAAGGCCGACGTCATCAGCAATTAAAAGATTCACACGAGGCATTTGTAGAGCTTTTAAGAGCGGAACGAGTTGGAAGTCTTCGACCTGAACGGCGCCATGGAATGGGCTGGTAATGGGCAGGCGGTCGAGCGGCCCGGCGCCATCCGGATCGATAAAAGGCATCGCTGCCGTCCATCGTGCTGCCCGGAGAAGCGCGTCAAAATCTTCCGCCGGCATCGGATCGGTTGCCGTTATATTGGGCAAAGCCGTGGGCTCGAGGAGCGCCTTCCTTGACTCAAGTTCCCACAGGAGTTGCTCTTCCGCAGGCAGTTGGTCGTCTTTGTAATCAAGCTGGACAAGATGCAACCGCCCCTCTGGGCCATCGAAAGGTTCAACGGCGGCGATAATACCACGGCGATTGCGAACAGTAGCGAACATACCGGGACGGGGAACTTGAGGATTGCCTGCAATGTTCATCATTAGGAGATGTCCCTCATGTTAATTCGTTTTTTACGGGAATGTTAAGTTACGGTCGCCGTAAAAACCCATATATTATTCACCTTTACTTTTCAAGGAGTTATCGAAGAAATATTTCTGGTTCCGCTGAAGGATCGTTGGTTTTACAATTTAAAACATTGTCATGAAACGGAGGAAATTGAAAAAAAGGAGTTAAAAAATGTTGGCTAACTATTTGATTTTAATGGTCGGGGCGAGTGGATTTGAACCACCGGCCATCTGAACCCTATTCGGTTCCGAGGCATTTAACAACATATTAGAAGGATTTAACTTATTGATTTGTAAGAGAGTGGCTGCAAGAACCGGTTCGGCAAAACTGGACAGTGATATAAGTGAAAAGCTGCTCTATAATGACACAGAAAGGAGCAGTGACAATGGTAAAACGAACAAGAAGGATGTGAATCGGCGTGCAATAATGACCCACCTCAGCTCCTACTCCATGTTCAAACCCACCAGAGATCACGAAAAATCATATCGCAGGTTAGCAATAGGTTAAGCACAAAGAAAAAGGGGCTGCGGTATTTATCCGTAACCCCTTGATATATTTGGTGAGCCCTGTCGGGGTCGAACCGACAACCTACTGATTAAGAGTCAGTTGCTCTACCAGCTGAGCTAAGGGCCCTTCTTTTTATCTTCTGGTACGCCCGGTAGGATTCGAACCTACGACCAACAGATTCGAAGTC
>CAIVDK010000178.1 GCA_903904655.1 uncultured delta proteobacterium
CCAGAGGTTGTGCTTTTTTACGAGATCCATGACGGCACCGAGATTGAAGGGAACTCCCATTGTGTGAGCCATCATGATAGCCTTGGTCTTTGGGCCGATGGCGTCGGCCAGTTTTTCGGGAATAGCGGTATAGTCACCGAGATTCACATCGACGAATACCGGAACCAGTTGATTTTGTAAAATAGGGTTGAGCGTTGTGGGGAAACCGCAGGCGGTGGTAATGACTTCATCGCCGGGCTTGAGGCGGCGATCTTTGAGCTTAGGTGAGGTCAGTGCGGTTAAGGCCACAAGATTGGCAGAAGATCCGGAGTTGACAAGCAGGGCATTGGACACCCCGAGATAATTGGCAAACTCTGCTTCGAAACGCTCAGCGTAACGGTTGGCGGTTAAATAAAAATCCAGGCTGGCATCAACAAGATTTACGATCTCTTCTGCATCGAAGACCCGCCCGGCATAATGGACCAAATCCTTGCCGGAATCGAATGTCTTGGGGGCAAACTTCGCCGCGTGGTACTCTTTGACGAGGGCGAGGATTTGGGTACGGATGGCTTCAGACGTCGATTTCATTGGCCTAATTTACCTCTCCCGCTTTTTCATAGCCTGATTCACTCAAAATATCTTCTAAAGTTTCCATTTTTTCGGCTTCTTCAAGAAATAAACGAACGACAATCTTCAGATTATTACGGGCATGATCAACGGTACTACGATAACTGGAGACATCAAGTTTTGGCAAGAGGGCCACTTGTGTGTTGCCCTCTTGGAAAACAATGCTGTCAAATTCCAAATTATTCACTTTAATACCGCCTACTTTTCTCAGACCAATTGTGCGTTTTTTATAGTCTTACAATATTCCACAATTTGCTGCGTGCATATTTCGTACATTGAATCGCGGGATGTCATCGTATAGAAAATTTTATACCATTCCGCAGTCATCTGCAAGCATTCATCGATGGTGAGGGTACTGTGCCAGTTGATTGCCGCATGTGCCTTGTCACAATTAAGTTTGAGTAGCTTAGCCTCGTGAAGGGCATTGGGATCGGAGAGGTCTTCCCATGAACCTTCGCCCCAGTATCTTATCAAGCCATCTGTCATTTCTGAAACGGTCAAATGACTACTGTCATCAGGACCGAAATTCCAGGCGCCGGAATACTTTCCCGGATCTTGCAAAAGACGCGCGCCGAGTAAAAGGTAGCCGCTGAGTGGTTCCAGGACGTGCTGCCATGGCCGGATGGCATGGGGGCTGCGAATACTTATAGGTTGATTTTGGCTCAAAGCCCGGATGCAATCGGGAACGAGGCGATCTGTGCCCCAATCTCCACCACCGATGACGTTGCCCGCCCGGGCGGAAGCGGCGCCGACTGTCCTGTTAAGCGCAGCGCTCTGAGAGAAAAACGATTTGAGATACGCGTTGAAAACGAGTTCCGCGCACCCTTTGGATGCGCTGTAGGGATCATGGCCACCCATCGGATCATTTTCCCGGTAGCCCCAGATCCACTCCTTGTTTTCGTAACATTTGTCGCTGGTAACGTTGACCAGGACTTTGACGGCTGGGATTTTTCGGGGTACGCTTGGACACGGTGCGGGATTTTTCGGGATACGCTTGGATACGGTGCGGGATTTTTCGGGATACGC
>CAIVDK010000179.1 GCA_903904655.1 uncultured delta proteobacterium
AAGAGTTACCGGCTCAAGGAGGCTTCTAAAAGACTTGCGTTAGAAAAGAAAAACAACTAAATAAAACTCCGTTCTGCCGACACTGGGGTGGGGGATTTTGACCCGGCCACAGATGGGGGATTTTCAAGTGGCCATCCGGGAAAATAGCACCGGCCATTGCGATGTTCTGGATATTTACCGAAATAGACATCAAGAATTTCCTGAAAATGATTAACGGTAAACTCCAGCAACCGATCATCTTCAAAGTTAAGATAGAGGATCTCCTCTTTTTTTATTCCCGAGGCAATCAGATCTTTGATTTTCTGATAACAAAACCAGGTTTTACCCGCTCGCCTCATACCGATAACGACATCCGCCTTGCCCCTGACCTCAGAAAATTCCTTATTCCGGGTTACCAGCTCAGGCAAGTTCCGTTCATGGAAATCATCAATAAGTTGCGATATTACATTTTTCATGATGCCATATTATCTCTTTTTTAGAGACAATACAATAAAATATTATCTTTATTTTAGATATGAAAAAGAGAAAAGGCTCTTTCTTCTTTTTTAACCCAAAACTATTCTTTCCCTTAATTACTCGCGTGCCCCGCAGGGGTATAACTACTTAAATCTTAAATCTTAATCACTTAACTACTTAAATCTTAATTACTTAACTACTTAAAACTATTTTTTTTGATCGTTTCCTCCCACCCAGCCTTCAAATCATACTGGGGCACAAAACCGAGTTCCTTTTGAATGAGGCTACCGTCAACGGCAATATCTTCAGTGTACTTGTCAACCGTCTCCCGCGTGACAGGGGCTTTTATGCCAATGGTACTGGCTCCTTTTTCAATTAACCCAGCCACTATCCGTATTGGCCCCACCGGCAATGACAACCGCGGCGGCTTACGACCGAGAGCAGAGCAGATAGATTCAATAATTTCATTCAAGGTATGAAACCCGCCATCCGTTACGTTGAATACCCGGCCCGCCGCAGCGGGATGAGAAACAGCCAGCGCAGCCGCACGACCGACATCCTTATCGTAAACCAGCGTCCGCCGATTCAGCCCATTTCCGACAGGAATAAACATCCCTGCCAACGCCCTCGTCAGCCGCTCGTAATTCCCCTTAATCCGCGACCCATAAACCGCCCCCAAACGTAAAACGGCGCCTAACGGTTTACCGTCGGCGCCCCTCGCATTCAAGACAATCTGTTCGGCAGCACATTTGGTTTGAGCGTAAAAAGTGTCAGGATGAGTTGGCGACATCTCATTGAGTACGCGACCATCAGAAGGCCCATACACCGCAATCGTACTGAACAAGACAACGCGCTTCACACCCGCCTTGATTGCAGCTTCAACTACCGTCGCTGTTCCGCCAATATTTACGCGCTCGTATTTTTCACGTAATTCAGGCGGCGGATTGACAATGTGCAGGAGCGCCGCCATATGAACAACTGCATCCACGCCTTGCATCGCAGATTGAACCGCTACTTGATCAGTAACATCGCCAATCAAAACTTCTACGCTTTGCGGGAACATGCCCGATGTAGGAGTATCAACCGAGAAGGAACGGATCAGGAACCCTGCCTGATCCAAAGCATGGACGACACGCGGCCCAACCGCACCGGTAGCACCGGTAATGAGAACAAGTTTATTTTTATCTGGCAAATTTACTCGTTCTTCCTGATTTGGAAACAAGAGTTTCTATTAACTCGTGATACTGATTGGTCACAGTCTCGCGCGCGTAATGACGGACAACATGCTCTCGCCCGGACATACCCATTTTCTGCCATTCTTGCGGGTTCTGGTACGCTCGCATAATCATTTCGGCCAAAACTTCGGCCGATCCCGGCAATACAAAAGCTCCGCACGAAGCCTCACTCACCAAGCGGGCCAGATCAGAATTCTGGTCCGTGACAGCCAATACAGGCCGTGCACATGCCATAATGCGATAAACTTTTGAAGGTACGGCTTCGAACCCAGTCTCAATGGCCTGCGGCACCAAACATAGATCAGATGCAGCATAGGCCTGCCCCATCAGCGAATATTGCTGATACGGCAAGAAGACAAAGTTTCCAAGATTATACCGCTCGATTCTCTGTCGGAGAGATTCACGGAGGATGCCGTCGCCCATCATCAAAAAACAAATGCCTGCCTCCTCTCTCAAAATTTTGGCGGCATCGATGAAATGCTCCAGCCCCTGAGCCGGCCCCATGTTGCCTGCATAACTAACGACGAATTTGCTATACAGGTTGTGTTTCCGACTAAAATCATTGTCTTTTGGCAAAGGTACCAAATCGCTTACATCAACAAAATTTGGAATGATATGAACTTTATCGTTCAATACGCCCTTCTCCAAAAGTTGCTCGCGCATGCGCGACGCGATCACAGTCACTGCCGACGCTTTAGAATAAACAAATTTTTCTAAGCGATACAGAAAATCAATGATCCAACGATTTCGAACCGCACCCAGGCGAATGGCTATATCCGGATAGATTTCTTGGACATTATAAATATATGGTGCTCGGTACAACATACCAAGTAACCAGGCACATAGTCCAATTGTCAAAGGCGGAGACGGTGCAATAATAATAGACGGGCGAGGCACGATCGTCAGCGCTGCTATAACACTAACGATGTGAAAAAATACCCATGCCAGAAGTCGCCACAATATATTTTGTCCCTTGGGAGGCATGAAGGTGTGATAAACGGTCATGCCGTGGTATTCACTCTGGTACAGTATTCTCCCCCATTTGGGTCGCAGAGGCTGATCTCTCTCGTTTTCTAAATTCCGGTTGTAGTGCGGTATCGTTGAGATCACCGTCACCCGATGGCCATGCTTTTCCAGATCAACGGCAAGTTCACCCATAATCTGCGCTGTCGATACACTGTCCGGTGGAAAAACAAGAGACAGCAACAATACTTCAGCCATAAAATTTCAACTCATTCAATTGCAACGCGAAGGCCAGCTAGTGACACGTCAACGATATGCTGTCATTTCGAAGGAGTCATAACGACTGAGAAATCTTAGATTTCTCCCTGCAGTCGAAATGACATTTCTTGATTGACGAGACACTAGGCTTAAAGCCATTTAATGCTTCTGCCAGACGACCCTATTGACGTAATCCGTGTAGCTCAGGATGATCCGGACGACTTTCTCCGAGACATTGGGAACATCATAATCCCGGACCAACCGAAGAAATCGATCCACACCCCGAGGTTGCCCGTCCAGGATGGCAAGGCCCTCCTGAATTCGCAGCCAAGATAAGCCAACCATCATCACGACACCTTCCTCCATTCCCTCGGGTCGCTCATGGGCCTGGCGGATATTCAGGGCGGGAAAATTCAGAATCGACGATTCTTCTGTAATCGTACCGCTGTCCGATAGAACGGCAAGGGCGTTAATCTGGAGTTGCACGTAATCGATTAGCCCAAAGGGTTTGTGCAGTTCCACAAGCTTCGGAAGTTCAATCCCTTCCTGTTCGATACGTTTTCTCGTCCGGGGATGTGTCGTCATGATGATACGCTTGCCGTAAGAGGCGACCAATCCCTGCAGTACCTCAATCAGCCCCCGGAAGTTGCCTTCATCATCAACATTTTCTTCCCGGTGGCAGCTCACCACAAAGTAATCTCTGTCTTTGAGTCTTAGCTGACTTCTGATTTCTGACTTCTGGATTTTCGGCATGTAGTAATGCAGAACCTCATACATGGGGCTGCCCGTCTTGATCACGCGATCCGGCGGCAAACCCTCGCGCAGGAGATATTCGCGGCCGATGGCACTGTAAGGCATATTGATGTCGCTGATGTGGTCTACTATCTTACGGTTGATCTCTTCCGGTACGCGCTGATCAAAGCAGCGGTTTCCCGCCTCCATGTGAAAGACAGGGATCTTGCGCCGTTTCGCCGGGTAGGCCGCCAGGCAACTATTCGTGTCTCCGAGAATCAGAATCGCGTCGGGCTTTTCAGCAGCCAGAACCTCATCTACCTTCGCGATAATGAGGCCGACCGTTTCCGCTGGGGTCTTCCCCGCCGCCTCAAGAAAGTGATCAGGCTCCCGCAACTCCAGATCATCGAAAAACACCTGGTTCAATTCATAGTCATAATTCTGCCCCGTGTGAACAAGAATATGATGTGTATAACGTTCCATTGCGGCGATTACCCGGCTAAGGCGGATGATTTCCGGCCGCGTACCAACGATTGTAGCTACCTTCATAAAACCTCCCAAAAAAGGCGATTGGCTATAGGCTATGGGCAATAGGATACTTGGCTGAGCGCGATTTAATCAATGCGCCAAGCATTTTCCCGATTTCAATGGTTTTTCCTTCTACATCTTTAAATGTAGTTTCGTCGATATAGCCTATTCGATATGCAATTTCCATCTGGGTTCTTAGTTCGGCAAGTGATCCCTTGGCGGTAAAGAAAAACCTCACAGATTCTTTATCTGTATCCCTTTCATCACCCTCCGCCACGTTACTTGGCACGCTGACGGCGGATCTTCTGACCTGATCACGAAGACCAAAATCTTTCTTGAATTCATTTTCATTCGTGATCTTAT
>CAIVDK010000180.1 GCA_903904655.1 uncultured delta proteobacterium
ACGGAAATGCGCAGGGCGATTCTTTTCTTGCCTGCAGCACCTTCATTCCTGGTCTCGAATGTTCTGATTTCTCCTGCGGCGAGGGATCGGAGTTCCGGCAGATCATATTGCCGTAAAGAGGGTGCGGCGCCCACGCACAGGAAGTGATCACCGTCTTGTGCAACGAGAAACATCGAGCGATTGCCGGGCGATTTTTCCTTGAGCAAATGCCTATCTACGACCTCCGGTCTGATCCAGGTGACAATCTGTCCTGTATATCTATCCTTGTGATAATAGGAGACAGAAGCCAGAAACTCTTTCCGATCCTGAGAGGTCGTAATGACGCCATTTTTGTCATTAGGGCTGAGAAGTGATTTCCATTTATTCTTCGCCCCCGCTTCCGGAGAATCTTTATCCGAAAGATCGACAAGCGTTGAACCATCACCTCCAATCAGAACGATTCTGGAGTAGATTTTATCTTTTCCAATCTGCTTGCGCTCCATCAAATCACGGAAAAGTTCCCTGATCGGGATCAGGCTGAGGTTCAGGCCGTATTCCATGCTCATGCCCAGGGCCTTGTTTTCAAAGAAGCCCGATATTTCCCTGCTCAAGGCCAGATTGACAACATCGTCTCTCCGTTCGGAAAAGAAATAATCTATAGAAGCGGCTCGTGCTTCACTATCCTGCTTGAGCTGCGTAACCAGGATTTTTTGTAACTCGGTCTGGGAGGTGTAGTTTGCAACGAGCAGATCGACCAAATAGACCGCCAGGGACAGGACGATGGCAAAGGCAATGGTATAGACCAGATAAAATGATCTCTTCTTATTCAATTTCATCTTTCGCAAGTTCAACGCTCCTTGGATGTTAGCCTACGGTTCTTTTTTTTTGAGTTAAGTAAACCGGGTTATTCCGATGCGGCAGTTTATTGATATCATAACTATCTAAGAAATAACATCAATTATGACCCGCGTCCGATTTATTGTACTTCAATCCGGGAAATATGGTAGTAATGTGATCGGCAGCAGGGCGTAGGCTAAAGCGAGAAATACCACCAGGCGTGCGGACGATGCGGGATTTGTCATGGCATTTTGTCCTTTAGCATCCCGTTTCATCTGTCCGGATCCTTCACCTGTCATCTCTTTCAATAGGTCGCGGTTATTTTGATCATTCCCCTGTTCTCGTCGAAGCCATAGCCATCTACGTTGGAATCTCTGGTCTTGTGAGAACACACCAAAGCAATTGTTAGCCATTTCAGAGGCCTGTGAGACAATACGCCGGCAACGCCCCACATCCAGTCCTCTCTTCCCTGAGCCAATTCCGCCCGTTCCACGCTGCCCGTGAAACCGATGGACGTTCTTTTCCCCAGGAAGTGCGTCAAAGAACCCGTTAACCGGTGGTACAGGTTAAAACCGAGATTTTCGGAAGTGAAAAAATCCTCTGTATATCCCCCCTGGAGGGTGAAGATATAGGTTGTCCGGGTATCAAGATTCGTAATGCTGGCCTTATAACTCAAACCGCCCGTGTTGGAACCACTCGTCGGGTTTTTCCCGAAATATCCTATTTGAGCCGACATATTGAGAGTGGAGCTGAACGCATGCGTTATGCCCACAGATGGCTCATGTATGTCGTAACCAATGGACGAGATTCCGAAGCTTCGCTTTGTCAGTGCATATTCTCCGAAGATGGATGATTTTCGACTGAAGCGGTTCGTATAACGTGCATTGAGTTTTTGAGCATTCATTCCGGGGGATATCTGGAATGTGCCGATGGTATTGCCATAGTCAAGGTGGATACCATTTCTCTTGTTTAACCAATAATCAAAGAAGAGGTTTACATAATTTTCCTGGCTGTTCTCGCCGAGAGTGCTCGTCGTGCTATAGGTGTTATTCCGATAAGTGAACCCCACACGATTTTCCGGTCCGAATTGATATTCAATCGTGGGTTCAATTATATTCCGCCAGTAGACAGCCCTTTCTTGCGATATGGAAAGGACATACTTGTTATCTGCTGCCGTGGAGAGAGGTTCCAGTTCCCTCTGTTCATCGGATTGGACAAACGATTCCTTCAGGTAAAAGTTTATGTGTTCCTTTGTCAGGTACTTGAGATTTAATGTCCCGTTCTGTCTGATATTGTTATTGCTCGAATCTTTCTCGTAATGGACGAAACCAAGGCTATATTCAAGATCAACGCCCGACTTTGCACCCGTTTTATTGTACTTCAACCCAGGACTGACTGTAGTAATGAAACTGGCCTTTTTATTTGTCGGGGTAAGATTGATATTGTCATTATATTCTTCCTGAGAAAAGACATAGAACTGAAGGCCAGGTTCTGCGGGTATGCCGACGGCGTGAATGGAAGCTGGCAGACACAGCATTAAAAAGATCATAACGGTAATAATGTCCGCTAGCTTTTTCATGGCACAAAAATGGTGTCATCGGGTTTTAACATTACGTCAGAAGGATTATATTTTCTTGAAACCGCTTTTTTGTAGTTGAAGGGAATATGCTCCTCTTTGCCGTTTGCCTTCCGAATAATCCGGATATCACTCCCATCTGACCATTCATCGAGCCCCCCGGCCAAAGCAATAGTCTGGAGCACCCCCATGTTTTCTGCCAAATCGAAGGCGCCCGGCTTTTTCACCCCCCCCAACACGTAAACCTTTTCTTTTTTCTGTTCCCATGCCTTTTCCATAAAGGGTACATACACCGTTTCTCCGCTGTACACTTTCGGCATTACGGCAGAACTTTCTTTGTTACCATGGAGTAGCTCTATAAGATTGACTTTCTCTTTCCTGTTATTTCGCGTAATCGTGATGTTAATGAGTTCCGCTCCCGCCACTTCCCCGCCTGCCCGCACCATAAGATCCAGAAGATTCATATCATCAGCGGGTTCGTAGCTGCCGGGATTCTTGACTGCGCCAGAGATCGTGATTTTTTTCTTGGTATCTTTTTCCAGTTTCTGATCCGGAGGCATCCATGCGTAGAGCGTCCTCCGAATGTTGCCTAAATTTGGGGAGATGGGCACAAAAATGGTATCATTTTCATGAAGAGGAGGCAGAATTCTGGTATCACCATTAATCGAATATTGATAGAGATCCACTTTTACTTGGGAATGACTTGAACCATTCAGTCGATCGATGGCGATCTCATTCATGACCGCACCGTCAATCACGCCTCCAGCCATACTGAGGACCTCCGGAACCGTGGCTGCTTCCGGTGGGTTGTACCACCCGGGGCGTGCCACGTGACCCATTACCATCACGTAGTGCCGCTTCTCTAAAATACTTACCTCCACTCTTGAAGAACGCGTCTGGTACAACGGCAGCTTTTTTTCTATCTCCAGGCTTACTTCATCTGTCGTTAACCCCTGAACATAAAAATGAACAAGTCCCGGAATGACAATAAAACCTTTTTTATCAACAACAAACTCATTACGCGCCTGATCCGCACTCGAGCCTGCCGGCGCAGTTGAAGATGGTCCCTGGTTACCCGGCAATTTAATAAAAAGGGCATCTCCTCTGTCAATCGTTTTCTTGGGTATCCTGGGCCCGGGAATAAGAAGAGTATCGCTGGACATTAGATTTATCTGCCCCTTTGCTTTGGTTTCCTGGAAGCCTTCATTTGTTTTTGTTCTGATGGTGATCCGTGAGGGATCTACGCCCGGCAGAATCCCGCCCGAAATACCGGTAAGGTAATCAAGACTCGTTACATGGGGCGCTCGATACCAGCCCGGATAGCGGACACCGCCTTGTATATGCACAAACCGATTACGGGAAATAATCCGAATGGATATCTCTTCCGCCTTTCCCAGAGATCCCTTCAATCTGTTTTGAAGTTCCTCCCTCAGGCCGGGGATGTCCATGCCTTCAACGTGAACCTTCCCCATCATCGGCATATAGATGTTTCCCTCCGGGTCAATATCGTACTTCTCGCTCATCTGACTTTGCCCTGACACATTTATTTCCAGGACATCACCGGCACATAAGAAGTCGTCCTTTTTTGATTGTTCCGCTGCAGCCGTCAAAGGATAAGCGATGCTGACCAGTACAGGAATAACGATGACAACCAGAAAGAATTTTAATAAAGAGCCGGAATAAATTTTCATTGTCTGATCTCCATTTTTTTACTTACTATTTACGAATATTGTGCCAACGACTGACTATCAACCTTCAGCCTTTATTTCTGACTAGTTACCAGCTCCACCAGGACATCCGTCGCTTTCCCGATGTCCTGATGATGTCAGTAATCAGCGGCAGATGGTCAGAACCAATATTGGGACCAACCTCGGAAAACGCGACATCTAGCCCGGCGCCGACAAGAACATGATCAATGCGCAACACGACGGGTAGGCCTCGATATTCGGCTCGTTGAGTCCAGCCGTAACCGTATCCCACCTCCGAGAATGCGTTTTCGTACCCCGCCCACACATCCCGATACAGGGGGCTGTCCATGGGCATATTGAAATCCCCCGCTATGACCAGAGGGCCTGGAAGTTCACCGATCGCCCTGGAAATTTCCCCGGAGACTCGCTGACGGTGCAAGGTTTCCTGCTCCAGCAACCCTCTGCGGGAAAAACTCAAAATTGTTTTCCGGTCGAGGACCGTAGTCAAGCCGTAACGTGGACTTGGCAGATGGACCGTGCAAAAAGATAGTGCTTCCTTAGGCGTCTGAATCGTACAGCACAGCATGCATTCACGTGGCCAGATATGGGGTGGATGCAGCGCCTGCAATGACTTTCTGCGTTGTAGAGGGTAGCGTGACCATATTGTCAGTTCCCCTTCCCGCACACTCTGCCACCCCCCGGGAAGGCTCAGTCCCGGATCCCGTGGACATTCTTGTAGTGCCACGATATCAGCGTTGGTATTCCGGATAAGATCGGCAAGAGACTTACGCCCGAAACTGCCCGAATTGATATTACATGTCAATACTCTGGCGATGGGAACACCGTCGGTCGCTGCTCTATGAAGTGGAACGTGAAGGCCCATAAATGGACCAGCAGCAACCAG
>CAIVDK010000181.1 GCA_903904655.1 uncultured delta proteobacterium
GATTCTGCCTGTTTCCTTGGTCAGTCGGGGGGCGAAGGTGACTTGGTTTGTGTCTTGAGGTTGTCTGCAAGCAATGTTGTTTGCCACTTGGTCGATGGTTTGAAGAAGCAGTTCAGCGCCCAGTTTAGCCAGACGATCATGCAACTGACCGAAGGTTTCATCGATGGCGAGTGGCGTTTCTTCCTGTGCCAGGATATCGCCGGAATCCATTCCTTCATCCATGAGCATAATCGTCATGCCGGTTTTCATTTCTCCGCGAATGATGCTCCAGTTGAGCGGCGCTGCGCCCCTGTATTTGGGCAAAAGCGAGGGGTGGAGGTTGAGGCATCCCCGCTTCGGGAAATTGATGATTGCTTGAGGAAGAATCTGACCGAAAGCCGCTACGACAATCATATCGGGACTGAGCGAATAGAGCGTTTCCAGAAAAGCCGGATCTTTCACTTTCGACGGCTGTAAAACCGGCAGGCCGAATTCTTGCGCCAGAATCTTCACCGGCGGGGCGACCTCTTTTTGCCCTCGTCCCGCGGGACGATCCGGCTTTGTCACGACCGCGATAATCGGGTAATGACTATTATGCAGCATTTCCAGGGTGGGGAGGGCGAAAGCCGGTGTGCCCATAAAGACAATGCGTAGTTTGGTCATTATGTTACGTCCTTGTCAATTTTCTTAACCTATATGGAATTAACAAGAATGTGTCAAGAATTACCCGTGACTGGTGGTTTTTGATAAATTCCTATTGTCAATTTCAGTTTCATGTTTTATATTAAAAACAAAGAGCATAACATCACACTACGCTAGGTGGATTTTTTCACGAAAGGAGATGAAGCATGAAGACATACGCCATTAAGTATGTAGAGTTGGCTGAGCAGCACGCGGATAAGATGGCTAAACGATGGGCAATGGATGTGCAAAACAATGTCAGGACAAAAAAATATAAGGAGCTGGATGAAGAGAGTATAATCAATCAAGGTGTAAAATTTTATCAGAATTTCAGTAAAATGTTTGCCGATGAAAAAATCGGCGAAAGCGCATTGAAATATTTTCGTACTTATGCTCAGGAAAGTTTCGCCATGGGCATTCCCATGGATGAGGCGGTCTACGCACTTATTCTCTTGAGAAGGCATATCTGGTTATATGCTGAGTTCCAGACGATTTTCAGCTCCGGCATCGACCAGAGGCAGGCCCTAGACACCTTAAGCCGAACGATTTTGCTTTTTGATTATGCGGTGTATGAGGTGACTAAGGAATACCAGGAGTTGATGAAAAAAGGAAAAGGCAAGAAATAAATTCCGTTTCCCTACAAGCTCAAGCATTGGAGAAAGGAGCATCGTATATGGTAGAGTCGATTAAGCTGCTGGACGTACTGGAAGCCAACATTGATGAAATAGCGGGGCATTGGGCCGCCGATGTCAAGAAAAACAAGAGAACCGTTCATTATAAGGATATTGCCGAAGAGAAACTGGTGCTGCAGGCCATCAAATTTTACAGCCAGTTGAGAACCATGCTGGTTGTTCCCAATCGTTATGACAAAGCGCAGGAGTTTTTCATGCATTACGCGAGAACATGTTATGAAAATGGCATTCCGCTGCATGAATCCATTTATGCCTTAAACATGATGCGCCGCCACATGTGGCTGTACGCGGAATTTCAGGCGATTTTTATTAACGCGATTGAGCACCATCAGGCGATTGATTCCGTGATGAGAATTATGCTTCTGATTGATCACGCTGTATATGAAATCACACAATACTATCAGGACCGTATCCGGCTGGAGGCGAAAAAAGACTAGTTTAAGTGATTGGTTCGAAAGATTGAGGCAAGACAACGGCAGGCTTATCCTGCCGTTGTCTTGTTATAATAAATAACAGGGGCGAAATATCATCAAGCGGATTAAAAATAGATTTTTAATGCTGCCGCGGGATTTCCGTTTATTCCTGGCCGCTACATTTGTATTTGGATTCTCTCAGAGCATTGTCGATTCCACCTTTAATAATTTCCTCAACGAGACATTTTTTATCAGCGACTGGCAGCGAGGTTTTTTGGAATTACCCAGAGAATTGCCCGGATTTCTGGTCGTCTTTTTCGCTGCGCTTTTCTTTTTTCTGTGTTCGCGAAGGCTGGCGTTTCTTGCCAATCTGCTGTGCGCATTCGGCATCCTGCTGATTGGTTTTGCCTCGCCCGGCTTTTCAGTGATGCTTATCTGGCTGTTTATTTTCAGTATCGGGCAGCATTTGTTCATCCCGCTCAATCAGAGCATCGGCATGGAACTGGCTCACGAAGGCCAAAAAGGCCGGAGGTTGGGGCAGTTCAGCGCTGTGGCCAATCTGGCAATGATTCTCGGCAGTTTTTGTATCTTTATGGGTTTTAAGTTTTTCAATCTTACTTTTCAGATTTCATATATCTTTGCATTTCTCGGATTTCTGACCGTTTCGGTTTTGCTTTACCTGATGACAAAGGACGAGCCTTATTCCGCCCGTACTAAATTTCAGCTTCGGAAAGAGTACAAACTTTTTTACTGGCTCAATATTTTATACGGAACACGCAAACAGATTTTCCTAACGTTTGCGCCCTGGGTACTGGTGACGGTATTCCGTCAGAAGACACAGATCCTCGCAACACTTCTGGCAGCAGGCGGACTGATCGGTATATTTTTCAAGCCCATGTTGGGGAAAGCCATTGATAAATTGGGTGAAAGATTTATTCTAACGGCAGAGGCCGTCGTTCTTGTTTTTGTCTGCATCGGTTACGGGTTTGCCAGAGAAGTATTTACGGAAACGGTGGCCCTTATCATCGCTTGCGTCTGTTATATTGTTGACCAGTTGATGATGTCCGTGGGCATGGCCAGAGCAACTTACCTCCAGAAAATAGCGATCAAGCCCGAAGATGTTACCCAGACCCTGACGATGGGTGTCAGCATCGATCACATCTTTTCCATTGCTGTTGCGCTTATAGGTGGTGTGATTTGGGTGAAATGGGGCTACCAGTATGTCTTTTTGATGGGCGCGCTCATCGCCGTGTTGAATTTCTTTTCAGCATTGCAAATTAAAACCAAAGAACGTATTACATAAAGTTTTCCGGATCGACATCCACCGTGATCTTCACGGCGCTGGTGTCATGTTTCTCCAGAATCTCGACGGCGATGGAATGCAGGATTTTACTGTCGCAGCCTTTGATCAGCATCTGTTGGCGGTGTTCTCCTCGAATCTTGGCCAGTGGCGATTCCGACGGACCGATAATTTCAGCGGTGTTTCCATAACGCGTGGCAAGTCTCCGAGCCTGTTTGCCGATTTCTTGCGCCGTTTCCATGAGCGCGTCTTTTTTTATGGACGATAGACGAAGATTGATGATGTACCCGAAAGGCGGGTACTGCAGTGATTTGCGAAACTCTATTTCTTCTTCATAAAACGCTTTGTAATCGTGAGTGCGAGTGTGCTGCAAGGCATAGTGCTGGGGATTAAAGGTCTGGATAATGACGCGTCCCGCGGCATCTCCGCGTCCACCCCTCCCCGCAACCTGGGTCAGTATCTGAAACGTTTTTTCCGCCGCGCGGAAATCCGGCATGTTCAGAGACGTGTCTGCTGAAATGACGCCCACCAAGGTGATAAAGGGGAAGTCGTGTCCCTTGGTGATCATTTGTGTTCCCACCAGAATATCAATTTCTTTTTGTTCCAAGGCGTAAAGAATTTTTTCCTGAGTGCCCTTGCGAGCGGTGGCGTCCGAATCCATTCTTTGCACCCGCGCTCTGGGAAACATACTTTCAATTTCCTTTTCCAGTTTCTGCGTGCCGGTGCCGTAGTTCAGTATCCGGTTGCCCCGGCACTTGGGGCAAAGTGGCATGGCTTTCTGCATGTAATCGCAGTAGTGGCATTTAATGATGTTTTCCGCCAGGTGGCTTTTCAGCGCGACGGCACAGTTGGGGCAGCGGAAATTATAGCCGCAATCGGCGCAGACCAGAAACGTGTCAAATCCACGTTTATTCAAAAATAACAGGGTCTGCTCCTTTTTACTGAGCGTTTCTCCAATGGCCGTCATCAAGGCATCTGAAAGAATCGGCGTTTTGCCGTATATCTCCTTTTGTACTTTCATGTCGATAATGTCGATGTGGGGTAGGGGTTTGTTATTGATCCGCCGAGTCAATTCCAGAAGATGGTATTTTGCTGTCCGGGCGTTATAGTAAGAACGAACCCCCGGTGTTGCTGAGCCGAGCACAACAACTGCTGCGCTGAATTTGGCTTTAACGATGGCCAGATCACGGCCGTGGTAGCAAAGCCTTCCATCCTGCTTGTAGGAGGCATCATGCTCTTCATCGACGATGATTAATTTTAAATCAGGCAGCGGCGCGAAAAGAGCGGAGCGCGCGCCGATGACGAGATTGATTTGACCGCGTTTGATTTGCCGCCATTGATCGTAGCGGACGCCCTGGGCAATGCCGCTGTGGATGACGGCGATTTTATTCTCGTCAAACCGACCGGCGATTCTGGAGATGAGCTGCGGTGTCAGGGCGATTTCCGGAACAAGATACATAGCCGTGCCGCCATTATTTAAGACATGTTCGATGGCGTTAAGGTAAACTTCCGTTTTTCCGCTACCGGTGACGCCGTGCAGCAAAATCGGGCGGAATGTATCGTCATTGATGCTGCGGCATATTTCATCGAGGGCGGTTTTCTGTTCACTCGAGAGATGAATGCTTTCGCGTGTCCGGCTGATAGTGGATGTCACTGAGCTTTTGCGGATGATTTCTGCATCGCTGAAGGTAATGACGCCTTTTTCCAGCAGTTTTTTAACAATGGCGCTGGAGGTCCTGGCAGAAGCAATCAGATCATGTAATCCCATTGGGCCGGAGTTCTTTAAAAAACAAACCAGGGCTTCCTGGCGGGCAGTCAATTTCAGCGGTTCCCCAGCATCCGGTGCGAGTCGTATAATCTTTTGCGTGCGGATGGCCAGTGATTTATTTTGTTTTTCGCTGAACCTTACCAGTCCCGCTAAATGTAGGCTGCGCATAACCGTTGCCGCGTTTTTGAGGCCGGAATTTTTTATCAGGTGACCGAGTGCGATACCCTGGGGATATTGACGTAAAAAATCCAGAAGCTTTTCCTGCGATTGCGACAGGGCCAGATCCAGAGGTGCCGGCAAGGGAGCGATCCAGAGAAAATCTTTTTTTTCGGATCCCGAAGGAATCAGTTCGGCCAGTGTTTTTCCCAAGGGGTGGATGAAGTAGTCGGAGATCCATAAATAAAAATTCAGGTCGTTGATGTCGAAAAGCGCTTCTTCATCAAGGATTTCGCCAATCGGCTTGATTTTTTCCAGATCGCAGGACATCAATATAGCGACAATAAAACCGGTGCGTTTTCTGCGGCCAAAAGGAACAAAAACCCTTTTGCCGATTAAGGCTTTGGATTGTAGATTGGCCGGCACGGCATAGGTGAAAAGTTTATCAGCCGGAATGTTGATGGCGACATTTACATACATGGGAGCTGATTATCATCTTTGGACAAAAAAGGGAAATGTTGAACGCACAAAAAACCGGCAATAAAAACGCCCCGC
>CAIVDK010000182.1 GCA_903904655.1 uncultured delta proteobacterium
GAATGACAGCTTGTGTGACTTTTTACGAGTTCATCAAGTTTGATTAGATGGTAAATAAATAAAAACTTCTTTTTTGTGAGGGGAAGTATAGGGGTTTCGGTCTTGTATGTCAATATTATCGTGATTAAAAAATTGCGGTGTCAATGTAGGGTAATTCGAGTAATTCCGGGGATATAACCCTTAATTGCCTCCGCTACGCTGCTTTTCGTGTCTTCCCTGATCGAACCTGTAATTTTAATCCCAGCGCATGGATCACTTTCAGCACCGTTGACAATTCCGGGTTGCCTTGCGCAGATAAGGATTTATACAAACTTTCACGACCCAGCCCCGCCTTTTTGGCGACCTCGGTCATGCCTTTGGCTCTGGCAACATCGCCCAGTGCGGCGGCTATCAATGCGGGATCATTTTCTTCCAGCGCCGCCTCCAGATAAGCTTCCATGTCGGCTTCCGTTTTTAAATGATCAGCAGCATCCCAGGCGCTGAGTTTTTCTTTTTTCATTTTTCATACCTCTATTTCATGAACAAGTTTTTTTGCTTTCTCAATATCACCGGCTTGAGTCGTTTTATCTCCGCCTGCAAGAAGGATGATCAATCGTGCTCCCTTTTTCGTAAAGTAAACGCGGTATCCCGGGCCATAATCTATCCTTAATTCAGATACCCCCTCGCCTACAAACTTCACATCTCCGTAATTTCCCAGAGACAACCTTCGAAGACGAATATCAATTCTGGCACGGGCATTTCGGTCTTTGAGTTTATCAAACCACTTCCGATAATTTTCCGTCTGCAGGATTTCTATTATGGTTTTAGTGTATTTTATGGGATACAGCTTGTCAAGAAATTTAAAGGAGGCCAAACCGCGCACACCTCAGTCATTGACAATCAGTATTTAGTATCATACTAAGCATGGGCAGGTTGTGCACCGCAAGATCATTGCCGCGATATTTTTCGAACCTGCTCCCCGGAATTTGGAATAGTGGAAAATTGAGGCTTTATTCCTGCGACAGATTGTGAATTGATTGATGCGGTTCGTATATGGATTTTAAAAGGCGATTTACGCGACGATTTCCACCGTTCCCACCCCGGCAAGAAACCAGGCCATCTCAGGTAAAGGCAGTGCGTGAATTCCCGGAACAACTGGAGGTAAAACCATGGACAAGCCAATGACCTATAAAGACTATTGTGCAAAGATTGAATACAGCGGCAAAGACGAATGTCTTATTGGCCGTATTTCTGACATGAGCCATTCCATAACTTTTCATGGTGATTCCGTAAAGGAAATCAGGCAAGCCTTTGAGAAAGCCGTTGACTCTTATCTTGATCGTTGCGCCGAAAGAAACGAAAAACCGGAAAAGCCTTCTAACGACAGCGCAGTCGTGCGTGTCAGTCCGGCACTTCATAGCGTGTTAGCCTTGGTCGCCAGTCACGAAAAAAAGAGTGTCAACACATGGCTTGCCGAAGTCTGCAAAAAGCCGCACGGCAAAAAGGATTAAGCGGACAGTAACTTAATTTCTTAAGGGCATCTCCCCAATGTCGCAGCAAATTGCACAGATCAAAGAAACTGTTTTTATCGAAGCCGGTGAGTACTATGCAACTCTCATGCAGGATATTGAACAGTCCGCGTCCCATATTGATTTTGAAACGTATATATTTGATCTGGATTCCTTGGGCAGGAAAGTTGCCGAACATCTGGCTCGGGCAAGCCGCCGGGGTGTTTCGGTTCGACTTCTGTTGGATGGCGCCGGCTCGTCTGAATCGAGTGGCGCGCTGGCCCGGCAATTGAGCGATGCCGGTGTGCAGGTGCGCATTTATCATCCCCTCCCCTGGAATGTGCGCCACTGGGAATTGGCGGTACCCCGTCTTCCATGGTTGACCAAACTTCAACGTCTACTTTCGAGCATCCATAGTCGCAATCATCGTAAAATCTGCATGATTGATCACCGCTCGGTCTGGGTGGGCAGTTTCAATGTATCCCAGCTCCATCTTTCTGCCGCAAAGGGCGGGATGGATTGGCGCGATACGGCTTTGCGACTGGAAGGATTGGATATGGAGCATTTGTTGTATGCCTTCAACAGCGCCTGGGACAATGACCGATCCCTGATACCCAGGCAGATATTCTCTCCGATGATTTTCCGCTTAAATCATATGCATAGGAGCAAGTTGCGCCTTGATCTGTTAAAACGGATGGCTCAGACTCGCACGCGCATCTGGATCACCAACGCCTATTTTGTGCCCATTGCCTCTGTTCTCCGATATTTGAAAAAAGCGGCACGGCGGGGTATTGACGTGAGGATACTGCTTCCGGGAACCTCGGATATGTTTTTCATGACATGGGCGTCAGCTGTGTTTTATCAAGAGCTTCTGAAAGCCGGCGTCAGAATTTACGAATACACGGGCGGCGTGCTGCACGCAAAAATTATGATTCTGGACGACTGGATGACTGTCGGCTCCAGCAATCTTGACTATCTGAGTTTTTTTCGAAATCTGGAAGCTGAAATCGTCGTCTCTTTGACTCAGACAAAGAAAACCATTGAGGAACAATTCCTCAACGACCTGACCCATGCTGAAGAATTAACCATCGATGATTGCCCACAACGCCCGTGGTGGAGAAAACTGTTTGGGCACCTCCTGTTACATGTTAAACGCTGGCTCTAACTTAAAATCATTGGGGACGGTTGTACCAGCTCACGAATTACCCTTGACACCATGGAGAATACGCGATGACTAAACAGGCAGAAAATACAAAGGGGCAATGTGATATCGTGGAAAAGAAAAATAAAACCGGTTTAATGAACAGACGGCAACTTCTGAAGGCGGGAGTAGCAACCGGCCTGTATTGCGCTTTTCCCTGTAGCGCTGAGTCTGGTGCGCTGCCCGGATACAACGCAATGGCAGCGTCAGAAAACAAGGCTTTGTATCTTGTCCATTGTAATATCATCGACGTTGTTCAGGGTGTTGTTCATCTGGACAAAACAGTGGTGATCCGCCAGGGCACGATAGATGCAATAACCGATGGGCTGCCTGCGCCGGAGCAAGGGGCTGTCGTCCTTGATCTGAAAAATCAATATTTGATGCCGGGAATGATTGATGCTCATTGCCATGCCACTCTGACCGGCGAATCACAGTTAAATGTTTTCGGCGTCTTCACAACGCTTCGGCAGTTCAAAAGAAATTTTATTCAACAATTCGCTCATGGTGTGACGACCATTCGAGATATGGGGGCGATGCCCAAACTGCTTCAGGATGGTCTCACTATGATCGCCAAAGGTGATATCGTGGGACCACGGGTTGTCTATTGTAATGCGTTTACCAATATTCATGGCGGTCATCCGGACATTGATCCTGCGGATGTCTCTATCTTTTCCGGTATTGCTATGGCTTTTGCCGGCAATCCCTGTTTATGGTTTAAAGATATCAGGGAACTGGAAAAGGGGATGGAGCAAAACAGCGCCGGCGGTGCGTCGTTTATCAAGCTGACGATGGATAATAAATCTGTGATGTGCGGGCTTTCAGATATTACCGTCTATTCCGATGAGCATCTGCGCGTGATTATGAAATTTGCCCGGGAGCATCATCTGCCGACCGCCGGACATGTTCACACAAAATTTGGTTTTGACCGCGCGCTGCGCTATGGGCTCAATTCGATGGAACATTCGATTGCGGATGCCGGGCTTTCCGACGAGGAAGTCCTGGAAATGGCTCGAAAGAGAATCGCCATTGTTCCCACGATGATTGTTGCGCAGATGCTGGCTGCCGAGGAAGCTTACGGGGCACTTCCCCCGCAATATCGCACGGACTTTATTGCCAATGAAATGGCCATCCGCCGTCAATACCTGAATTCACAACTGAGTGATGATATCGAGCCATCGATTCACCAAGCAAACATGGCCTCTCTGGAAAATTATCAAAAGTATGGCTGCGAAAATTTATATTCAAAAGGATTATTTTTACCTCGCCCGGAAACATATTTTAATATTCTGCTTAAGGGGCCGGGAAATCTTTTAAAGATGAAGCAGGCGGGCGTGTTGATCGGCTGCGGCACGGATTCGGGGGTACCGTTCGTGTATCACGGAACACTCTGGCGGGAAATGGAGATGCTGGCGCGTGTGGGCTTTAGCAACAAGGAAATATTGCAGTGTGCTACGATTAATAATGCCCGGATTCTGCAGATGGCGGATAAAATCGGGACGATTGAAAAAGGGAAATTTGCGGATATGGTTGTGCTGAAAGAAAATCCGCTGAAAAAGATTGAGGCCTGCCGCTCCCCGCAGCGTGTGATCAAAGACGGCCGGGTTTATGATGTAACCGTAAAAACGTAAGCAATCTGTCCCAAAGCCTGTCTGACAAAACCACGGTCGCCCGATATCCGCTCATCGCATCGCGGCCCTCTATCAATCTAAGGGATCGACAGAGTCATTTTTGTCGTAAGAAAGGATTCGAATAGTCCCTGGTGATGCTCCTTCAATAGAGGTGGCTTAGATGATGGTGGGACCACTATGTCGCAGGCGACGAGTTCGATTTTTTCTTTCTGAACCGCATCCGCTGGGATATAAATCGGTGAAGGCGGTTGAACACCGGCTTTAAAAGTGGCCAGCTTCTGGAGCTTTCCTGTTCGATCCCGAAAAAAAACAGCTACCGTTTTCGCAGGAGACGGGCCATCCTTTTCAAAGACGAATCCCAGATCCTCGATGCGGATCCGCCCCGGTTCTTTTTTGATGCGGACATGGCTGGTATCGAACCTGAACTGCGCTCTACTGTTGTCGTATGCGAGTTTTGAGGGAATCTTCGCCTGATACTGGATTTCCGAAGCGGGGTCTATCCACCGGTTTACGCCGGAACCCGCAATCCAGCTCCCGGTAATCGAAAATTTCGGATAGAGTGTATAAGGAAACATGTAGGGACTGCGGTTAAACATATTTGCCGCGCCCTTAATGTATGATCCGCCGAAACGCCCCGTGAAAAGCAGGAAATCATACTCATTCCCGAATTTTATCTCGTTGAAACGCGGCATCATTTTGACTTTCCCGAAATCCCTTTCACCGTACCAGAACCCTCCGCCTCCATGCATAGCGGCATCTATGCCGTTTCCGCACGACACTTCGCCGGGATCGGGAGAAAAGAACGAGGCGTGGGAACCGTTCGCCACATAAACGACGGGGTGCGTCGTGGGAATCCCGTCCGGTGCGTGTTTTCTCACATTCTCCCAGGGTTCGGCCGTCCCCTTGAAATGCTTGGAATATGCCGCGCACAAAGGCTCGAGCCCACGAGGCCCCGGGATCAGGACGATGGCGATGTTTTCCGCCTCGCCCTCATGATAGTTGCCCGCGCTCCATATCCAGCTTTTGCCCTGGAGGTCGGTTTTCAGGATGGACAGGTGATTGACGTAATAGGGCAGCCAGTACTGCAGAACAACGGCATCCCGGTGCAGGGCGCCTCCCCAGATAAGCGGGGTCCTGACGAGCCGTCCGTAAATGGCGTTGGGATAACGGTTGACGATATCCCGCCATGGGTCAGCAATGCTGTTGAAAGGCTGCGGGAGGTCAATAAAATAGTCGTCCTTACGGCCGTTAAATTCCCGCCGGTTTGCGGATGTCGGCAATTCAGTGAAAACTTGATCGTCCCAAAGATCGCATTTGATCATGGCCTGCTCCTTTCCGCCCTTTTCAGGCGGATCGGAAAGGATGGCGGCGATATTCTTGGGGGGCAAATCGAAAAAGACGATGCCCGTATTCGGATTGGTGATGATATCTGTTTTCAGGATGGGGGCATACTTGTCCAGAAGCGCCTGAGCCGTGAGGCCGCGGGTATCCAGTCCATTCAGCGCGGCGTCGTTGACCGGCTCGGCATCCAGGAGGAAATAGGTGTCCACTTCGTCGATAAGGAGCGCCTTGCCGCGGGAGTCTTGCTTCATAAGAAGCAGGGAAACTTCGGCAAAACTAGGCTTAGGGAATTGATGGGGCAGAGGGCCGATGCGGAATGTCTCTTTCCGGCCCGTGCGCACAAACCCCAGAGAAGTATGCAATCGGAGATTCTCGAACGGTTCGTGAAAATCCAGCGCTATCTCATAGTCGCCGGGGGCGGCTATTCTAACATGCACCTCCAGAAAGACGTTTCCCTTTTTATCGAACTCCCAGTTGCTGCCCTCGATGATGCCCTGATGCGTGTTATGGATGGTTTCTGCGGCTGCTACCTCTTTGAGATCACCGCTTCGGTTGCAAATACGATCTTTCGTATCCGTAGTCAGCGTCGGATGAATCACCGAACAGCACATGAGCCCGAAACAGGATGCAACGATCAGAAAGGATCGGATTACGCGGATTGTAACCGTCACGGTCCCGCCCTCCCTTCGTTCTTTTTCGAGATCGGCAGCGACAGGAGGAAGGATACAAACTCGGGCGTGTCCAGGGCGTCGCCCAGGGTCTCGGCAGCGAGATTGGCGGGAAGCATCATGGACTGCTTTTCCATCGAATCGTAGCGTCCGGCTTTCATACCGACGACTGAATCGCCATGAATAATCATCCATTGGCCCAAAACGCCATACGGCTCTGAACAGACCAGTACCGGATACTTACTAAAACCGTTGGTGAGGGTGAACCTGTGCCATTGAATTTCCCGGCCCTCGCTCATCTGTTCCACAAATCCGGCATAGGCGTATCGCGCGGTGCCGATAACGATTGAACCGTCAGGCGAAAGAAAGGTGAATCGTCCCGCGGCAATTCTGACCCTTCCCATCTCCGAGCTGAATCGCCTCAGAAATGCCCGCCGGATATCGTCAGCGGCAGGCCCTTTTGCTGCGGCAGCTGCCTTTTGAAAGACTCCCAGTCGATCCAGATAATCGATCTGTGATGTAACGGACACCCACTCTCCTTCCCATTCGGCTGTCTTCGGCGTCTTGATGATACGGTCAATGGATCCGGTGGAAAC
>CAIVDK010000183.1 GCA_903904655.1 uncultured delta proteobacterium
CTGCTCAACCTGAAAAGAAAGGTTGAGGGCAGAAACGCCGATTTCATTTTTGCCGACCCAGCCTTTCAGACCGCCATGCAGGAAACCCTGACACGCCTCCAGGACGGCTCGGCTGTGTGGCATACCTACGACGAGGTGTTTGCGGAATGATGGAAGCGCGTTTCGAGACAGCTTTTCTCAAGGATTTAAAGAGGCATGCCTCCATCAGGAAACTGGTGAAAAACAAAGTCGACATGATTCTTGAGAACCCCATTTCAATGGGTGAGCCCTTGAAGGGGAATTGGCAAGGGTTCTATTCCTGTCCTGTCAAGCGCAATTTCATTATTATTTACCTGTTCTGCGAGGTCTGCCGGAAAAAGGGCGATGATGCCGTTGTCCTCTGCTCAGACTGCGGAACGACCCCTGACCAGACAGTCAAGTTTGTGTTGCTTGGGCCGCATAATCAGGCGTATGGGGCCCATTTTTAGTTCTGTACATATTTACCCACAAAACGCTAAATTTCACTCTTTGTGTTTTCAAAACTCAAAACTATCTATTTCTTTAACCGTTTCTCCCCAACCGGTCTTTAAATCATGCTGTTTTGTCTCCTGTAGGAACTGTCGCGTGACCTCGCGTGACCTGTAGGGACTGTTCCCCGAACAGTCCGAAAAGCGGCTTAATACTTAATTACTTAATTACTTAACTACTTAAATTACTTAAATCTATTTTTTTACCTACTTAAATCTATTTTTTTAACTACCAAACCGTTTTGACGTACTCGTAATTCCTGATTTTCTCGTCTTTTGTAACCAGCGCAGCACCGAGTGAAATTGCCGTAGCAATTATTATTCGATCCGCCGGGTCATTATGCAGCACGCCCGGCAATTGGACTGATTTTAGGGCGATATTATTACTGACGGGCACAAAGTCAAAGAACGGCAGGGCTTCAGAGGCGGCAACCCAATCAGCAGGGTTCATTGTCAGTTTCAGCCTGCCCCGCGAAACAAGAATAGCGACCTCCCAAGCACTGATGGAAGAAATTAAAACATTCCTCTGAGTTACTGCCTCATCAATTACCTGTTTCGCTGTTTCTGAAAGAAACGCCGGGCTGCTTACCCACCAGATCCATGCATGTGTGTCTAAAACGATCATTGAAGCGCCTTCCAATCTTCAAGCGCAACCGGCTGGGTGGGATCGTCATACTCCAAAACAGAATTACGTAAAGTCTTTAATCGATCTTCAGGATTTTCAGTATAGGGCATAACCTTCAGCACCGGTCTTCCACGGTCTGTAATGATAAGCGTCTCACCGCTCTCTTCAATGAGACGAAAATATTCCAGCGATCGTGGTTTAAATTGAGATTTCGAAACAATGCGTTCCATATTCCAGTTCACCTTATTTGAAATTTTAGACTATGGTCATATGACCATAGTCACATTGTATTGTCAACCAAAAATATCAAAAATGATGAATTTATTATGACCTTCCCCCCGTAAACTGAGCCATTTTCAAATAGAGTCCTTCCTGATAATAAAGAAGAAAGCAAGGGAGGATATTCGAATGAAAGGGAAGCGATTTTCACAGGAACAGATCATCAGGGTTATAAAAGAGTCGGAGATGGGCATCAAGAACATCGATATTTGCCGTAAATATGGGATATCCGAGCAGACGTTTTACAACTGGAAGAGCAAGTACGGCGGTATGGAAGTCAGTGACGCGATGCGTCTAAAAGTCCTGGAAGATGAGAACCGGAAACTGAAGGGTCTTGTTGCCGATTTGAGTTTGGACAATAAGATTTTAAAGGATCTTTTAGAAAAAAACTTCTAACGCCCAAAGCGAAGAGAGCTGCGGTTACGCATGTAGTTTCCACCTTTGGGCGAAGTGAACGAAAGGCCTGTCGCTTGGTAAACCTTTCCAGATCGGCGAAACGCTATCAGGAAACCAGGAAGGACGATCAGGATCTCCGAAAACGAATGAAAGCACTGGCCAATAAACATAAACGATACGGAAGCCCCCGGCTTCATACTTTACTGAAGAAAGAAGGGCTGGTTAAAAATCACAAGCGGACCGAGCGGATCTATGCCGAAGAAGGCTTGTCCATCCGCAGAAAGAGAAAAAAGAAACAGGCGATTTTCCTTCGCGTTCCTCTGCCTGCGGCAACGATACCCAATGAGATATGGTCTATGGACTTTGTTCATGATGCTTGTACCAATGGCAGTAGAATCAGGATATTGACCATCGTGGATGATTTTACCAGGGAATGTCCGGGACTTTTGACGCACTCATCGATTCCCGGACACAGGGTAACCGCCTTTTTGGACCAACGTGCATTGATTCATGGCTATCCGAAATCTATCCGTGTGGATCATGGACCGGAATTTACGGGTAAACATTTTCAGCAATGGGCTGAACAAAGAAGAATTCACATCCAGTATACGCGACCTGGTAAACCGATGGACAATGGATTTATCGAGAGTTTCAATGGCAAGCTACGTGATGAATGTCTCAACGAACATTGGTTTCTGAATCTCAAGCATGCACAGGATCTCATCGAGAAGTGGCGGATTGAATACAACGAAGAGAGGCCGCACAGCTCTCTCGGCAACAAAACACCGTATGAATTTGTCAAAGAACA
>CAIVDK010000184.1 GCA_903904655.1 uncultured delta proteobacterium
CATCAGGAATATAAGCGCTCCGCCCATGACCCAGGCCAGTGCCGGATTGGGTGATTTGAAGGATGAGAAGATGCTTCGTGACCAGCTCCGGTTGGTCAGGATGAGACATAGATTGGAGACAATCAAGGTGATAAAGGCAATGCCCCGGGCCTCATCTGTTGATTGTCCAAGGAGTAGTGCCATTTTATAGACCAGAGCTATCACGATGAGCGCCACGATCCCCTGGGCTACGCTGATCGCCAGTGTGCGTTTACCGAACAGGCGTTCCTTTGGATCACGGGGTTTGCGTTGCATAATTCCAGATTCTTCTGCCTCGGCCTCGAACACAACGGAGCAAGCGGGGTCGATGATCAGTTCCAAAAATACGATGTGGATGGGCAGCAGGACCATCTCTTTCCAGCCCAGAAAGACCGGCAACAATGACATCCCGGCAATCGGGATATGCACGCTGACGATATAGGCCATAGCCTTTTTCAGGTTATCGAATATCTTGCGTCCTAGTCGGACGGCGGAAACAATCGACGAGAAATCGTCATTGAGCAGCACCAAGGCGGATGCCTCGCGGGCGACATCCGTGCCGCGTTCGCCCATGGCAATGCCGATATGCGCGGATTTCAGGGCGGGAGCGTCGTTTACGCCATCGCCGGTCATGGCCACAATCTGGCCTGCTGTCTTCAAAGCGTTCACCAAAATAAGCTTCTGCTCCGGCACCACGCGCGCAAAGACGTTGACCTCTTTGATCCGCGCCTGAAGTGTGAGCGCATCCATCTGTTCCAATTCTTTTCCGGTGATAACCTTGTCCGGATTCTTAAGCCCGATTTGCCGCGCAATGGTTTGTGCCGTGATGGGGTAGTCGCCCGTGATCATCACCACCTTGATGCCGGCGAAATAACACATACGAATAGCCTCCGGCACGGTCGGACGAATAGGATCTTCCAGACCGATGAGGCCGATGAACTCAAAGGTAAAGTCATGCTGGATGGCTGGCAGGGGATTCTCTTCCCGGAAGATGGCTTTGGCCACGCCAAGCACCCGTAGGCCTTGTCCGGCCATGTGTTCGATCTTCCCGGCCAGTGCGATCCTTCGGTTTTCATCGAGGTGGCATAAGTCGATAATAGCTTCGGGCGCTCCTTTGGCCGAGATGACAAAATCTTTTCCATCGGGGGATTTCCAGACATGCGACAAGGCCAGAAGTTCTTGGGAAAGCGGATATTCATAGACCAGACTCCAGTTGTCATGGAGGTGCTCCGTCTGGGAGAGCTTGTCAACGCCCAGTTTCAACAAGGCCTTTTCCATGGGGTCAAAGGGATCTTTCTTGCTGGCCAGGATGCCGAACTCAACCAGCTCATGGAAAGTTTCGGGCAAGGAGATCGGGTTTTCATTACAAATAGTATGAAATTCATCGCAGGCCGAGAGCATACGGATGGCCATGAGGTTTTGCGTCAGAGTACCAGTCTTATCTGTACAGAGCACCGTGGCCGCCCCCAGAGTTTCCACGGCGGCCATCTTGCGTGTTAATACCTGTTTTTGAGAGATCCGCCACGCGCCCAGAGCAAGGAAAATGGTCAGCACGACGGGAAATTCTTCTGGCAGCATCGCCATAGCTAAAGTGATGCCGGACAGAACACCGTCTATCCAGCTCCCGCGCGTAAGCCCATAGACCAGGACCACAAGGCCGAAGAGAACGAGGGCAATGAGAAAAACCGCCTTTACAATGCGACTGGTCTCCTTCTGGAGCAGCGTCTCCTCCTGGACCACGGTCTGCAGCGCTTTGCCGATGGTGCCGATCTCGGTGTGGATTCCGGTGGCTTTGATGCAGACGATACCCTGGCCTTGCACCAACATGGTGCCGGAATACACATAAGGGATGTCCTCGCCGCCCGGTTTCTCCATTTTGATATTGGCAGGGTCTTCCACCGCCGAAGCTTTTCTGACGGCAATCGATTCGCCGGTCAGCAGCGCCTCATCCACCGTGAGATTCCGGCCCCAGACGATCACCCCATCAGCAGGGATGCGGTCGCCTTCCGACAGACACACCATGTCACCGGACACGACTTCGCGGCCGGCGATACGGATGCGTTCCCCGTCACGGATGACCAGGGCGCGGGGGCTGGAGAGATCCCGCAGGGCGTCGAGGGCCTTTTCGGTTTTGCCCTCCTGGTAAACGGTAATGCCGATCATGATGAACACGAAACCCAGCAGCAACAGGGCATCCTTGGGTTCACCTAGGAAGAGATAGATGCTGCCGCACGCTACAAGCAGCAGAAACATGGGTTCTTTGACCACCTCAAAGACGATGGCCAGAATGTTGCGCTTCTTGGAGGACGGAAGCTCGTTGTAGCCCTCACTCTTGAGTTTCTCTGCAGCTTCGGTGCGGGAAAGTCCTTTGATCTGTTTTGCCTGTTCTTCGGTAAATGCCATATATTCTCCCGATCTATTGAGATTGATGATCAACTGAAAAAAGCATGAAGCACGTCTAAATTATTATGTTTTCTTTTCCATGCGAATATATAAAAAATTGGCTCTTTCGGTTTTCTTGTACAACAAAACCGAAAGAGCTTTTATACTTTGGCAACCACCTTATTCAAAAGTGCCACGAGCGTTTTCAACTCCTTGCCGTCCAGATTGTCTTTGAAAAGATCCGCAATCTTTTTATGGGCTTCGTCATGCATTTCGACAAGCTTTCTTCCCTTGGCGGACAGATGGACATGAAAAGACCGCCTGTCCTCATCTGATTGAAATTTCTGAATATAACCCTTGCTGTCCAGTTTTTCCACAATGGCTGTGACAGACGGCTTGCTTATTTTCAGTGCTTTGGCAATCTCGCCCAAATTGGGATTGCCGAGCTCGTGAATCACATCAATATACTCCAGTTGACGGGCTGTAAACCCTTCTTCCTTGTATTCTTGAATAAACTGCAACTCCCAATCACCAATGAAATTGGTAATGATTTCAACCAATTCTGCCAGAGGATACGGCATACAGCCTCCATATAATTAGTTAGCGTGAACTAAATATATATTTGGCGATATTTTGTCAAGAAAAATATCAGACTCTTAAAATCATTTCTTTCGAGATAAGAATATAGTTTTCTTCCGCTTTGAAAAGATGCTAAAAATTACCCATTCATCATGGTGGAGGTCTTTATGGCGGATGTGGTCATTATCGAAGCGGATTACGCTTCAAGGCCTCTGCTTTATCGGCGACATGGTTAAAGGCGATGGTTGTTCCGGCGACATCAGCTTTTCTTCAGCGCTGCGGGCGGCACGAAAATCCTGCCGGGCAGCATCCGGTAGCAGATTACCCGACCCGAGAAGACGATAGCGGACAATGGCAAGAACAGATATTTATGCCGTGAATACAGGTGGAATTCGTGTATCGACTTCGCCTACGAAGTGTGAGGCACAGGCGCTCATAAATAGCAATGATTGCCGCTTGTAAGCTGCACAACTGTCAGCCCTCCATCTTGTAGCCCTTTTCCCGAAACAATCTCAGACAGGCAGCCACGACCTCGGGGTCGTACTTCATGCCGCTATTGGTTGATATGTCTTCGAGGGCCTCACCTAGAGGGAAGGCGCTCCGGTAGTTCTTATGGGTCGTCATATCCTCAAGGGCG
>CAIVDK010000185.1 GCA_903904655.1 uncultured delta proteobacterium
CAGAACCGATAGATGGGCTTCCGGGGTAACAGGGGTGGCACGCAGGGGCAGCCATGCGACAATGAACACGGGAGACCCTTGTCGATGCTCTACAGGAGAGCAACCGGTAAATATAAGGAAACGAAGTTTTACCGGGTCGGCAAGGGAGTCGGATTTGCCCATAGTACCGCTTGTATCCCAAGGACAACATAACCTTGGGAGAGGAAAGGGGCAATACTTTTATCACGTTTCAGAAGAAGCAAAGGAAAGGGGATTGCACGGAAGTGCTGAAAACTCCAGAAAAGATCCGGGAACTTCAGAGGAAACTATACCGGAAGGCCAAGCAGGAGAAAGAGTACCGATTCTATCTACTCTACTGAATGCAGCGAGCACAGCTTCCTGTGTTACACAACCAGGTAAGCTCGACAAAAATATTTGAATTCAATCAGTTATCAATGATGTTATTCCCTCGGTAAGTATGATATGGCGGACAAGGTTTGTTAGGGGGCTGTGGCCCATGGACATATGGTTGAAATAATGCGGCACCGCAAGGAAACCAAGTGGCAAACAGAGAAAACAAATAGCACCTAAATATCGGGAGAAACCGGTCTACTCGACGCAACAGCTCAACAAGCCTTGAGATATTGAAGTAATACCCTTGCGTAAAAGGAGGAATGCTTATGCAGGCCATCGGGTCATCCAAAATAATGACCACCCAGGAAGCCGTAAGCCGTTTCGTCCATGACGGCGACAGCGTGATTGTGGGTAATTATACGGAAGGCATGCCCTTCAGTCTTATCTTCGAAATTATCCGTCAGAGGAAAAGGAAGCTCACCTACTACAGCCAGTCTGGATCGGCAGACGCGGAATTTCTCGTTGCCGCCGACTGTGTCGAGAAGATGTGCTCCGCCTTCATCCATAAATGGGGCGGGCGGGGCGCCGGTAGTATGGTGGAACGTTACCAGCGGGCAGGCAAGCTCCTGGTCGAGGACTACACCAATTTCACCTATAATGCGAGGCTCGCCGCCGGCGCTTACGGCTACTCCTTCATGCCCGTTCTACCGGCCATCATGGATTCCGATGTCTTCAAAGTCCGTGGCTATATGGGCGACAGAAAATTCGACGTCATTAAATGCCCCTTTTCCGGAAAGGATATCCCGGTTGTCCCCGCGGCAAATCCCGATGTCTGTCTGTTACATGTCCAGCGGGCCGATAAATTCGGGAATGCCCAACATTGGGGCGGCCTGGGATCCACCGTCCATGCCTGTTTGGCGAGCAAAAGCATCATCGTCTCCTGCGAGGAACTCGTGGACTATGACATCATCAAATCGAGCCCCCACCATACCATCGTGCCGGGATTCCGAGTCAATGCCGTTATCGAGGAGCCCTACGGATGCCACCCGGTCGAGCTTCCGGGTTATCGGAATCCGGACCAGGCCATGTTCAGCCTGATCAACAGTGCCATCTGCTCCGAGGAGGGGCTCAGTTCCATATTCGATGAATGGATCTACAACCTGCCCGACCGCGCTTCCTACATCCAGCACTATGTCCAGGTCTTCGGACAGGATTCCCTCAATCGCTATCGGGCAAAATCCTATTTCTCGGCGCCGGCCAACTATGGCGCCGCCTTTGATTCGGGCTGGGACGCCAACGGGCTGGCATTGGGGCTCGGGGTCGATATGGACGGCCTAGAACGGCTGATTGCGGAGAAGGGGGATCTGATCCATGTTGAGTAAGCAAATCACGAAGGAAGAATTGCTGGTTGTAACGGCAGCCCGGCAGATTAAGAACGGCGACGTCGTGGTTCTGGGTATCGGACTCCCGATCCTGGCCGGGGCCGTAGCGAAAAAGACCCATGCGCCCGAAGCGGTCCTCTTGATGGAATCGGGGATCGTCGATTTCGAACCCCAGGTATTGCCGACAAATGTCGCCGATGCGACCTGCACCCGGGGATACGGATACGCGACGGATCTGTTCAGCGTCTTTACGACGATCACTTACGCGGGATATCTTGACAAGGCCTTTCTCGGCGTGGGACAGATTGATAAGTTCGGCAATATCAATACCTCTTATCTGGGCAAACCGCCCGAGGCCCAGCGTATTACGGCCGCAGGCGGGGCGCCGGAATTTTACGCCTATGCGAAGGAAACGATCCTCACCATGAAGGGAAAAGGATTCGTTGAAAAACTACCTTACATTACCTCGCCGGGATACCTGGGTGGCGGAGACGAACGTGAAAAATCGGGACGCTACACACAGGGATCCGGTCCCAGCATTCTGATTACATCCAAGGGCATTTTCAAATTTCATCAGAAAACGAAAGAAATGTACCTCGATGCCCTTTTTCCGGGAGTCAGCGTGGAAGACGTCCGGGCCGACATTCCCTGGGATCTCAAGGTGGCCGATGCGATTCAATCATTTCCCGTTCCCATGGATGAAGAGATCGATTTTCTCCGCCGCTTATCCCCCACGAGTTCGTTTTCCAACTCGGTCGCTTTGGATTTGACAACGACTTATTATCGAAAGAAGATGGAAGAGAAAATGGCGGCAAGATAGAGCTGCACATATGAGGAAACAAAATAAAAACGGGAGTTCAACTGGAAGCAGGCGTGTCCGGATTCCCTAAAGAAAAGTAATAAAGCTGACGATGCTTCAATCTATGCTATTTCATCTTGAAATCAACCCGGCTGTCCCTGACCTTATCCTTTTTTTCCGGTGCCAGGGATTTCGGTTCAAGGATAAATAATCGTTCCGGAAGAACCTGCCCCGATTTGAGAACCAGATCACATAAACCGATGACGCCCTCTGAGCTGCAACCTGATGGGTTTGATTCCCTTACGTCCATGCGGTCCTTGAAGTAAAATCATATTAACGTTAAGCGCGCAATTAATCGAAGTTCTTCTACGACTGAAAAGGAGTGCCAAGTGACCGAAGGACATCTTTTGCCGGATCATATCCACATGCTGATATCTATACCACCCAAGTATTCGGTATCTCAGGTTGTAGGTTACCTGAAAGGCAAAAGCGCGATTCAGATAGCCAGAACATACATGGGGCGGAAAAAGAATTTTACGGGTCAGCATTTTTGGGCGGGGGGTTACTTTGTGTCAACGGTTGGGGCGGATGAGAAAACAGTCCGCGATTATATCAGGCGACAGGAAACGGAAGATCGTCGCTTGGATCAACTGTTCATGTTTGGGGAGTAACCTGTTGAAACAATAGAACCGCCATGAAACTGCTTGACATGAACTTCAATCTCGTTACTATGCCGACGAATGGATAGATTTGGCTTCCCGGTTTGTATTCCGGAAAATCGTTGGGAGGTGCAGCCGTGAAAAATGAATTAGAGCCGTTTTACATCGAACCTCTGTCATGGAAGAACCTGCGATCAGCCCTGAATCTCCTGAATCGCGTCTTTTCGAGGGAATCACAGGGAGGTGAACGGCCGCTTGTCTTCTTCACAGCCACCCTCTTTCTTGCTGGGCGACTCCTGCTGAAATGGAAGGGATACCCCTTTGTCCGATACTGGGTAGCCCGGGACAATGAAACCGGGTCAGTGATCGGAACTGTCGGTCTATATACGAAAGCGGATGATGACGAGGCTTACTGGGGAGGCTGGATGTGTGTGGATCCAAAGGCGCGCGGAAAATCCCTCGGGATGGCCCTCTCCTATCGGGCCATGGTGGAGGCAACAAAAATGGGCGACCGAAAATACGCCCGGCTTTATACCTCAACGGACCCCAATGAGGCGGCGGCCCAGACCATGTACGACCAGATGGGTCTGGAGATTTACAGGGAGGAAGACGAACCCGGCACAAGCTACAAAAGGCTCTACCGCCAGATCGAACTGTAACCCGCCCACTGAAGATTGCTCCCACAGATATTCCGGGGGAAAGGATATGCAAAATGCCTGATGTCATCCAATTGTTTAAAAATACCGTCGAATGGCAGGGCTGGGGTTACAATGCCCTGACCATCAGCTTCATCGCCACAGCAGTTTTTACCGTTATCGAAGGATGGGGGTTCTGGATGCAAAATCTCTCCATCTGGCGGAACAAGTCTGGAGAATCCATCTCCGTTGTCCTGTTCATCTATTTCGGCTGCCTATTCACCACTGTCATTGTCTATGGATATTACATCAAAAGTATGGCCGCTATCTTCAACGGCATGTTGGGATTTCTGCATCTGCCGATTCTGTTCGGCTTATGGAAATACAAAGGCTTCACGAAGCTGGAAATTGGCTGCTTATGCGCATTTCCCGCCATGATTCCTGCCATGATATTTCTCCCCTGGAAAGACCTCTTGATGATTTCTATGCTGTTCGGATCCATCATACCGCTGGCAATGCAATTATACGAAATGTGGCGGGCAAAAAGCGCCGGTGTGGTCGATGCGCGATTCATCGGCGTCCTGATCATTTCCACAGTCTTTTGGGTTGTCTATGCCTTCGCTATCCAGAATTGGGTTATGGAAGTGATTTATCCCCTGACCCTCGTCATCCTCATTCTGATCTTCTTACTCCGGTTCCGTTACGCGCGCCCTTCAGAGTATCGGAAAAAGAACATATCCCGCAAAGGGTAGAGGGTAATGAGCGAAGGAACATAGCACTGCTGAGGAACCAAGCGGCAAACGGAGAAACAATCATCAACCTGTAGCATCGGGAGAAACGGTTTACTCAACGCAGTCCCTTTGTGACTTGCGCCTTTAATCGTGTCATTCGCTTATTTGCTGAACAACGAATCTGGATGTCGCAAGTTCGAATCTTGCTGGGCGCACCATAAAAATAAGGGGATAGACAATTTGTCTATCCCCTTATTTTTATGGTGTTGCCCTTGTCTGGCCAGATGATTTTTAAACTATTCCTTCACCCACAGGGAACGCTTCAATTCACTTTTGAGAATCTTGCCCGTGCCACCCTTGGGCAGGGCCTCCCGGAATTCAATCGTCCGTGGGATTTTAAACGGCGACAGTTCCTCTTTACGGCAATGAGCGATCACATCGTCAGTCGTGAGCGTGCATCCGGCCGCCAGAACGATAAAGGCCACCGGGGTTTCCCCCCATTTTTCATGAGGCGCCGCCACAACAGCCACTTCCGCGACAGCGGGATGGGAGGAGATAACGTTTTCCACTTCCACAGAGCCGATGTTCTCCCCGCCGCTAATGATGATATCCTTCTTGCGGTCCACGATCGTGATATACCGGTCTTCGTTCATCGTCGCGATGTCCCCGGAGTAGAGCCAGCCGTCGACAATCGTTTTGGCCGTCTCCGCCGGGAGCTGCCAGTACCCGTCGATCACCGTATGCCCCCGCATGATGATCTCTCCCATCTCCTTGCCGTCGGCCTTTACATCCTTACCATGGCCGTCGACCACCCGAACCCGGGTCAGCATGTCCTCAACCCCTTGGCATCGCTGAAGGCTCTTCCGGTCTTCAAGTGAAAGCCCCTCCAGAAGGTAATCCTTCAGATGCGCCGTGGTCCCGCACGAGGCCGTTTCGCTCATGCCGTAGCCGGCGTTGATCATGCACCAAGGGAATTTTTTGATGAGCGCTTCCTGTGTGCCCTGAAGGAGCGGCGCGCCGCCAAGGACGATGCGCTCGAGACTGCTGAGATCGTAGCGATCCAGGTCTTTGAACTGGGTCAGCGTGTCGGCCATCGTGGGAACCAGCTCGACATAAGTCACCTTTTCCCGTTCAATGAGCTCACAGACCAGATCGGGCCGGAACTGTCTCAGCATGATATGCCGGCCGCCGACGCCGGTAATCATGTGGGCCTTCCGCCAACAGTTGGCATGGAAAAGCGGGATGGCCTGGAGGTAAATAATGCGGTCGTTGGCCGCACCGACGCCGAAGAAGAGATCCTTCGTCGCCGCCAGCCACAGCATGCGGTGGGTCAGGAGCATCCCCTTCGGATTGCCGGAGGTGCCGCTGGTGTAAAACATCTCGGCGGGATCATTCTCGTCCACGCCAAAGTCCCGTTCCAGAACAGGGGAAGCCTGCTCCAGCATCCGTTCGTAATCAATCCCCGTAATATTTGCCGGGGCCGTCCCTGTCCCGTCACCTCTCAGGATAATCGTGTGCTCAATGCCTTTGAGGTTTGCTTTTTCAACAAGACCCGCCAGGTCTTCGTTGATAACAAGGACCCGCGTCCCTGAATCGTTGAGGACATAGGCAATCTCCCGGGGGGAAAGGCGGATGTTAATGGGCAGCAGAATTGCTCCGATCTGAGGCACGCCGAAATGCAGTTCCAGGAGGCGGTGGGTATTCATGTCGATGACACCCACCCGGTCTCCCTTTTGCACCCCCATCGCTGTCAGGGCGTTGGAAAGACGATTCACCCTCTCGCCAAACTGGGCGTAGGTGAAGCGCTCGTCCCCATCGACGACACCGACCTTTTTCCCATACTGGGAAACCGCCCTTTTCATGAAGTCTGTAGCCAATAATGGAATAAACATAATGCTCCTCTTTCAGGTTTGGTTCGCTCAGGGCATCCCATAAATAAGATTGGGAAGGAACAGGGCGATCTGCGGAAAGATTGAACAGATGATCAAGCCCAGAATCTGCAGCAGGACGAACGGGATAATGGCCAGATAGATATCCCGAATGGTAACCCCCGGCGGAGCGATGGCCTTCAGGTAGAAAAGGTTGTAGCCGAAGGGAGGCGAGATGTAGGCCACCTGCATATTGATGACGAAGATGACGCCGAACCAGATGGGGTCGTACCCCATGGCCTCGACAATGGGCATTGTGAGGGGGGCGGTGATCATGACGATGGCCCCCGGATCCAGCAGACACCCCATGATCAAGAACAGAATCTGGATCAGAATGAATATCCCCCAGTAACCGCCAGGCATTTTCTCGATCACGGTCCGGATGAACTCATCCGCTCCCAGGGCCATATAGATGGTGGAAAAGGCATAGGCCCCGATGATGATCCACATGACCATGCCCGTGTATTTCAACGTCTGCAGAGAGACGTTGCGGAAAATTTTCCAGTTGAGGGATCGGTTATAAACCATTAAGCCCAGACTTCCCGCCGCTCCCACCGCCGACCCTTCCGTGGCGGTACAGATGCCGGAGAAGATCGCCCCCAGGACCACTACAATAAGGATCATGGGCGGGATGACCGGTGTCGTGGCGCGCATCTTTTCCATAAAGGTCCGTTCGCGCTCGCCCGTCTCCGCGATCGGGCCGTCTTCCGGTTTGATCTTGCAGCGGATGAGAATGTAGGAACAGTAGAGGATCGCCAGGAGAAGGCCGGGGCCCAGGCCACCGGCGAAGAGCCGGCCCACGGAGACCTGGCAGATCATGCCGTAGATGATCATGATGATGCTGGGCGGGATGAGAATCCCCAGGGCTCCGCCGGCCCCGATGGCCCCGAGGGCCATTTTTTTGTTGTATCCGTGTTTTAGCATGGCGGGCAACGCAATAAGTCCCATGGTGATCGTCCCGGCGCCACCAATCCCCGTCATGGCGGCAAAGATCGTGCAGACGACGACGGCGGCCACAGCCAATCCGCCGCGCACCTTTCCCGCCCACACGTGGACGGCGGAAAAGAGCCGGTCGGCCATGCCCGATTCCTGGAGAACAGACCCCATTAAAATAAAGAGGGGTATGGCCAGCAGACCGAAGGACATCATCGCCTTGCCGAAGATCAGGTTGGGAATCACACCCATGGCATGGGGACCCCAGAGGAAAAAGGTAAAAACGACACCAATGGAGCCGAGGACGAAGGCAATGGGAAGGCCCGAGATCAACCCGATGGCCATGGCGGCGAAGAGCAGAATAGTAACAAGTCCAGTATCCATTATGCTTCCACTCCTTTCCCCGTTACAGCG